>JBBAAT010000240.1:0-4412 GCA_041658145.1 Bacteroidales bacterium
TGGCAAAAAATAATGTGGAAAGATGGTTTAAACTTAATACTAAGGATACCATAACCCAGCTTGACGAAATGCTTTCGATAGTTGTGCTTAGCGATGGGAAAAAATTGTACAATGGAGAACCTAAAATTGCCCGTAAGTTTTATCAGGTAGGGCATGCAACCAGCCTCGTGGTAAATGGTGTAAAAGTTGACAGCACGGGCGCATTAGGCCCCTTTGAATTTATAACTGTAATTGAAAATAGTCAGGTGATGCGTTTTGCAAAAAAAACATTTGAAGATAATGGCGAAAAAGTTACGGTTTGGTATCAAAATCCAACTGCCGGAAAAGATATTGTAAAACCCGGTTTACTTTATAAGCTTACTTCTAAAACAGGGGCTACTTTATGGGACAAATTAAACTTTCTGTCTCTTATGTTAGCTTTGTTCTTGGGTACTTCGGCATTGCCTCATATCCTTATCAGGTATTATACCGTTCCCAGTCAGCGTGCTGCGCGTAAGTCCACCATTGTGGCTATTGCGGCAATAGGCTTTTTCTATATCTTAACTTTATACATGGGCTTAGGTTCTATGCTCAACGGTGTGCTTGATGTAGAAAGCAGTAATATGTCCGGGCCGCTATTGGCTAAATATTTTGGGATAGGACTATTTTCCATCATTTCGGCTATTGCTTTTGCAACCATATTAGGTACGGTTAGCGGACTTATTGTGGCTTCTTCCGGCGCCATTGCCCACGACTTTATGGATAAATACCTTAACTTAAAAATGAAAGATAAAATGAAAGTGAAAGCAGGAAGATACGCTGCTTTTGGCGTGGGAATTTTTGCCATTATTCTGGGTATTCTATTTAAAGGACAGAATGTTTCTTTCCTTGTGGGTCTTGCATTTGCGGTGGCAGCATCGGCGAATTTACCCGCCATTTTATTCTTGTTGTTCTGGAAAAAAACGACGGCCAAAGGTATTGCGTGGTCTGTAGTTACGGGCATTACATCATCGATTCTGATTATTCTTATGTCGCCGTCCATGTTCGAAATGTATGGCTATGCTAAGAAAGATGCTTGGATTGCATTAGATAATCCCGGAATTATTTCTATTCCCCTTGCCGTTATTGCTATAGTTGTTGTTTCTTTGTTGACACAAAAGGACAATGCTACTAAAATTGAAGTTCACCAAATCAATCACGATAAATAAAAACAATTATGAAAAAGTTATGCTTTATTTTAATGTTTCTGCCTTTTTTTATTAAAGCGCAGAACAAAACGGATGAACCAAAATTCGGAATCAATTTTTCGGGTTTTGTAAAAAATGATTTTTTCTGGGATTCAAGACAAAATGTTTCTATCCGTGAAGGGCACTTTCTGCTTTATCCATCACCCGTCAGCAATGATGCTGAAGGGAATGACATCAATGCGAAAGCGAATTTTAATTTTCTTTCCATTCAAACGCGTTTAACTGGAAAGATTACCGGTCCCGATGCATTTAAAGCCAAAACATCCGGAGTAATTGAAGCGGATTTTTTTGGAAATGAAAATGCAAATTTTGTGGATGTGAATGGTTTTCGTTTGCGTCATGCTTATGTAAAACTGAACTGGAAAAAAACAGAATTATTGTTCGGGCAATACTGGCACCCGATGTTCATAGCCGGCGATTATCCGGGAGTAGTATCTTTTAATACAGGTTCGCCTTTCCAGCCTTTTTCACGCAACCCGCAAATTCGTTTTTCCCATAAATGCGGCAAATTTAGTTTTATTGTTGCAGCAAATTCACAGAGAGATTTTGCAAGTCCCGGTGGTTCATCGGTTACTCTCCGTAATGCAGAAATTCCCGAAGTGAATGTTCAGTTGCAATATGGTGTGAAAAATGATTCGGCAAAAACAGAATTTCTTGCAGGTATAGGTGGTGGTTACAAAACTCTTGCTCCAAGACTTTATAGCGAAGTTATTACCACACCTGAAAAATATACACTTGATACTGCAACCAATACCATAACCCATGTGTATGCAAAAACCACTAAATATAAAACCGATGAAAAAGTTTACGGTTATTCTGCCTTTGCATTTATTAAATATAAAATTCCTAAAGTTACTTTTAAGCTATACGGATTGTATGGTCAAAATCTTTTCGACCTCACCATGTTGGGAGGGTATGCTATTAAAGGAATAAAAGATCCAATAAGGGATATTAAAGATTATGTTTCTTTTAATACAATGTCGGCATGGGCAGAAATTCAAACCAACGGAAAAAAAGTGCAGCTTGGTTTATTTGCCGGCTATACACAGAATATGGGCGCAGATAAAGATATTATATCTTATGGTTTGCCCGCCGCTATTCCTGTTGCTACAAATCCGTTCCCGCAAGCCACACAGGTTATTAACAGAGGCGCTGATATTAAAAATATTTACAGAGTTGCTCCTCGTATTATTTTTCTTTCTGAAAAATTTCAATTCATGACAGAGCTTGAATATACTACGGCAGCGTATGCTACCACTGATGCTACCGGGGCTCTGAACAGGGATAAAAAAGGTGTAATCACAGATGCTTATAATGTTTCAAACATCAGAGTTCTGTTTGCGGTGATGTATAATTTTTAATGATAAGTGGTTGTTTAAAATTTATATTTTAAATTTTTGTATATTACGATAGTTATTATGAAAATCAATTTATTTACCCCTAACCCTGAAGGGTGCAAATTGATTTTCAACACACCCTTCAGGGATGGGGCAATGTTGGAAATCAATACCCTGTAAATATTGTATTAAAATTTATACAACCTCTAAATATGATAAAAAAAGTTCCATGAAATTTTTTATTATTAAATTAGGTTTTATCCTGATCGCAGCAACTTTATTATTATATCCCGTTTTCACTTATGCCGGAAACGGCATTCCTCCGTCAATTGGCAAAATAAGGATTGAATTTATTTTATTTGCACTGACATTGATCGGTGTGGCTGTTTTTCATAATAAAACTTTCTGGGTAGCAATAATAGGTCTTTCGGTAATTTTAATTTTTAAATTTATTTTCGATTCGCAGTTTGATTTTGCAGAACATTTTTTAGGAAAAGTATCTTTATTTGATCAGATCATTGATAAGGACCTCAGGCAGGGTGAATGGCCAGTATTGCTGAATTTATTTGGACTGCTGCTTGGATTTGCTATACTGGCAAAACATTTTGAAGGCACAGGTATTCCGGCGCTATTACCAAAATATCTTCCGCATGACTGGAAAGGACCTTTCGTTCTTTTGGTCTTTATTTTTATTTTGTCATCCTTCCTCGACAATATCGCTGCTGCGTTAATTGGTGGCACCATTGCATTAGTAGTCTTTGATAAAAAAGTGCATATAGGTTATCTTGCGGCGATTGTTGCGGCAAGCAATGCCGGAGGGGCGGGCAGCGTGCTGGGCGATACAACAACCACCATGATGTGGATAGGTGGCGTAAGCCTGTTGAATGTTCTTCATGCTTATGTTGCAGCCGGCGCTGCGTTTCTGATTTTTGCCTGGTTTGCATCGCAGCAGCAGCATAAGTATCATCATATTTTAAAGCATGCTAAAAAAGACGTAAAACTGAATTTGAAAAAACTGCTTATTATTATTCTGATGCTTGTTGGCGCTATCATGACAAACTTCCTGTATGACCTGCCTGCGCTGGGAGTTTGGATTGCCATTGGTATAGGTGCTGTTTTTGAAGATACACCATGGAAAGAGTCGAAAAATGCGATGACAGGAACAATTTTTCTACTGTGCCTCGTTAGCTGCGCTTCGTTGATGCCTGTGAACGATTTGCCTCCCGCATCGTGGATGAGTACATTTATTTTAGGTTTTGTTTCGGCAGTGTTTGATAATATTCCATTAACAAAATTATGCCTGGAACAGGGTTGTTACGATTGGGGAATGCTTGCATACGCAGTTGGGTTCGGAGGTTCAATGATATGGTTTGGTTCTTCAGCCGGTGTTGCGTTATGCAATGAATTTCCCGATGCAAGAAATGTTGTATTATGGATAAAAAAAGGATGGCATATAATACTGGCTTATATAGTGGGGTTCTTTTTATTGTATATGATAATGGGATGGGAGCCGGCTGATAATAAAAAAGTGAAAATAAAAGATTGTCCCTGTATTGACTGTCCGGTTAAACCTGCTGTTGACAGTAATCCGATGCTTCAGCCAAAATAAGAAACAAGTATAATTATTTAGGTATAGGGAGATAGAGGTATAAGGTATAAAGGGTATAAAGTCCATGGGTTGGGCAACTGGTTTGGTAAAAAGTCAAAAGTATATGGGGAAAACCCAATAACCAAAGACCATCAACCAAACCAGCCGCTCAACCTTTCAACCTAAAACCAGATTTCTTTCAGTATAACCTATACCTTTATACCTAAATAGTAACAAATAAGTTAAAAGATTTGCATACAG
>JBBAAT010000241.1:0-4366 GCA_041658145.1 Bacteroidales bacterium
GCGGGATTAACAACCCTTTTGAAGTACTGCTCACATCGAGCATCGCCGAATTGTCGGCGGCAGTACCTGTTGCGTTGATTGACACGCCATTTTGCGAAAAAGCCTGCCTCGCCGTCAGGCAGGCAAAATTTATTATCAGCGAGTTCGCCAGTAAAAAAATTGATAGTTTTTTCATTTTTTTTAAATTATGTTTTGAATCCATGAAACTAATGTTTATTGTTAAAGGCATCTCTAAAAACTGAAAATCAACTTTACCCCTAACCCTAAAGGGAGGCTGATTTTCAGATGTTTCACCCTTTAGGGACGGGGTAAAAAAACATCTGAAAATTAGTTTTTAGAGGTTCCTTTAAGTTCATCCCGATACTTCGGGATGACCATTTAAAGTATATTATATATTGCTAATCGGCTTGTATGGTAACTGGTTCCAGTATCATTCCGTTCTCTGCTCTTTTCACTTTTCTTACCTCATTTGCCTGATCTTCGATGCTCATGTTCTTATGAAGAACGCCAATTCCTCCTTCCTGCGCTATGGCAATAGCCATAATAGATTCGGTAACCGTATCCATGGCAGCCGAAACAATAGGAATGTTCAGTTTGATATTTTTTGTAAGCAGTGATGAAATATTTACTTCCCGGGGGAGAGCTTCTGAATATGCGGGTATCAGTAATACATCATCGTATGTTAGACCTTCTCCTATGAATTTATCATTGCCAGGTAACATGGTGCCAAATATTAAATTTTGGCAAATATAGAAAAATTACGCTGAATATTAAACGATTCTGCGATAATAATAAAATCTTAACTTTCGCAGAATTAAAATTATTGAAAAGATTGTAAAAAAAAAATAAAAAAATTCGCTAAAGGAGGCTGAAATAAATGAACCATGAATAACGGCTTATGGTTTATCCATGATCTGTTATTTTTTTATAAATATTACTTTTTGTGAAAGCTACCGGCAGGGGACCGGCAGCGACAAGTTTTTTTCGGCGGGGGTCAATTGTAAGATTTAATCCTTCCAGCGTTCTTGCTCCCAGTAATTGCAAATCACCTTCCTCAGCAAAAACAATTTCATCAATGGTAAAACATTTATCAAGCCGAATGATAGCAAAACCTATGCTTCGTGTAACGATTTGCCCGTTCGCCATAATAAAACTCACATCTTTTTTCTCTTTATTAATACCAAGTTTTTCAAGAATCTTTTTAGAAACCCATGTATGTTCGCTTCCTGTGTCAACTAATAATTTCATAACTGTAATTCCCTTGCTTCGTTCCACAGAATTCTCAATTTTACAATTTGTATAAAATGTTCCCATTTTTTAAATTTTAAATTTTTATATTTTGACTACGCTCAATATGACAAAAATCGTAAATCCTAAATCTTTTTTTTATTGCGCCTTTTTCTTCTTTTTTCTCCTGAAATTACTGACAGCACGAAAACTGATTAAAAATTTTTCTTAAAAAAACTCTCTGATTTAATTCGTCTGAGTTCAATTATATTATTCTTTATTATGCACAAAATCCAATAAATTTTTTCCCCATATTCAGCACGAATTTCTATTTTGTACCAGATGCGATTCCGCTCTCTGAATTTTTTCAAACGGACTACTTCTAAAGGGCTTTTCGCTGTTTTTATTTCATCAATCTTTTTCTTTACCGACTTTAACAGATACCTGTTATTGATAGTATCCAAGTCCCTGAAAAAAGAGCCCTTATAATTCAATTCCATGCTTCTGGAAATATTTTTTTACTTCTTCTTCCGGAACATCCTCGCTCATATCGCTTTCCTCTATGAGTTTTAACATTATCTGTTTTTCTTCTTCCTCCCAGTCATTCAGAATACGGACTTTCCCATTTAATCCCTTCACTAATTTTTTGAAAGCGCTAAGGTTCTGATGCTCTATTTTAACAATTGCTATACTCATCGTTTTTTCATTTTAAAACCATTGATTTTCATTTTCGCTTTTTCTTTTTTTATAGCGCTTTATTTTTTCTTTAATATTTCAATTTCTTTCTTCTGTTCATTTAATTGATTTTGCAAATCTTCAATCATTTGTTGCTGTTCTTTGATAGCTTAAATAAAGACAGGTATGAATCCGATATAATTGACTGACTGGATATCCATACTTTCAGCATTATTCTTTCGTTGTTTTTTTTATTGTGAGCGGTTGAGGTTTTTCAATTTTATATTTATAAACAATGTTATCTGCTGGCCAATGCCAAATATTAAATTTTGGCAAACCTACATGAATTTTTGAAAATATACAAATTCCTGATGAAAATTCATGCATTGTTAATCGGTATTATTTTTTTCTGTATATAAAACAATCATCTGTTCAACGAATTGAACGATGGCAGATAACCCTGTATAATTGATCTTATCGGGAGTATCGGATGGTTTGTGATAATCGTCATGAACACCTGTTGTAAACGATAAACATGGGATTCCCTGGTTGACAAAAGGGGTGTGATCACCCTGAGATAAAGCTCTTCTGATAACATGAAACTGGGGATGTGGCAACGTTTTGAAAATGCTGTCGAAAACAAGATTGGTTTCCTCGCCCCGAATGACCAGGTTTTTGGCCGAAGTATCGAGGCGCCCGACCATATCGAGGTTAATAACCAGTTTGATGTTTAAAAGATCAATGTATTTCTTATTTACAAAGTCATTTGAACCAAATAAGCCCTCTTCATGGGCAGAGAAGAAAACAATACAATAATTTGAATTTCCGGAAGCCTTTGTTTTTAAATAATCCGATATTAAAAGCAGGGCCGCCACCCCGCTGGCATTATCGTCGGCGCCGGGATGGATTTTTTTATCAGTTAACGAGCGTGATTTTGGTCCTCCTAACCCTATATGGTCGTAATGCGCACCAATGATAATTGTTGAATCGGCTTTATAATCAATGTATCCAATTATATTATATGCTGTATCAATATTAGCTGTATCCTTTGAAAAAGTAAACTCTTGAATGAAGGAATCATTTATGGGTTGTAAACCAATTGTTTTGAAATAAGATACTAAATAATTTTTAGCTTTTTGTTCGCCATCGCTGCCCGCTGCCCTGCCTTGCATTGAATCATCAGCAAATGTGTATATTATCTTTTTAAGTTTTTCAACGTCTTTATTGTTTTGGGCGAATAAAGAAAAACAAAGAATACTTATGACAATAAACAATACATTCTTCAATAGCACGATTCCTTGAAATTGGTCTTATTTTTTTTGTCTTTCTTCTTCTATTGGTTTCCTATCTTTCTGCTCTCTTACTTTTTCTATCTTTTCCATCTTTTCGGAAGGGAGTGCGACTGCCGAATTCTTTTCCACAGGAAGAGCCGCTTTTTGCATTTCCTTTTGCATATCTGATTCTTTCTTTATCTCTGCTTTTGGTTCGGGCTGATTGTCAAATCTTACTTTTGTTCCATCCCACCAGATTGGAGTAGCGCTTTGCTCAAGATTATTTTCATTGAACATTACTCCTTTCATCTTCTCATCAAAATCCTTTCCTGAGAGCGCTTCGGGCAATTCTGGTTTGTTATCAGCATCTATGCGTTTGCCTATTAAAATGTAAGAGAACTCAACATTGGAATTACCATTATTTATTTCTGATACATCAAAACCTTTTGAATCAACATTTGAAATATAAATTCCATTACATTGCCCCATTGGTGTTGTAGTAACAACCGGTTTATTATCTCCGATAAGTTCAGTGAATGCTCGCTCAAAACTAACCCTTGCTTTACCATTGGTTAGTTTAGATGTTCCATCAGAATAAACTTTTATATCAGTGGAAGTAACCGAATAAGCAGCCACTCTTTTGTCTTTTAGAGTAACAACCTCCGCAGAGTAACCTGATGTATAAGCATTGCCGAGATTGTAAGAAGCGAACATTTCGCCTGCAGATATGTGTCCCATTACATCTCCTCTTGTCCAGCCGCCAATAACACCTCCATAGAATGCTCCCCCAACTCCTTGTATATTGGATGATGACAAAAATCCTGTTCCACCAGCCCACGTAGCATTAGTACCATAAACACCAGCAGTTGTACCTCCACTTAATTTATATCCCAAGGCGCCCCAATAGGTGCCTCCTTGGTTAGCCCCAAAAGTTCCACCGCACCTGTTATCATCATTGTAGTTCCAACCTGCAACACCAAAAGTGTATATCGCACCATTATAATTATATCCCTTTACTGCAGCAGAATTATTAGAAGTTTCAGCATATCCATTACCATCATTGGCAGGATCATTTGTCAAATCACCATTAATTGCAAAAACCTTATTAACAGCAGCAGTAGAATAATTATTGAATCCATAAACACTGCTGGTTGCGGCATTGAAATTATCTGTAACTGCTGAAATAGTGGTGC
>JBBAAT010000242.1:0-4348 GCA_041658145.1 Bacteroidales bacterium
CGGATATTCCTGCATGAGCCCCGCCGATAACCACGTGAAGGTTATTATAACAAACGGATATCCGTATCTGGTCGGTGGTCCGCAATGCCGCAAAAACACTGTATGTTGCGAAAACCGGAGTTTTTCCCGCCAGCGCAAGTCCTGCCGCAACTCCTACACAGTTCTGTTCTGCAATGCCAAGGGAATAAAAACGCTTGGGAAATTTTTCGGCAAAATAATTCACTTTAACCGATGCAGTGATATCGGCTCCGATAGCTACAATATTCGGGTTTATTTCTCCTGCTGCCAAAAGACCTTCGCCAAATCCGGAACTGGTAGGTTTATTTCCTTTATTTTTAAAATGATTATCGGACATGAAAAAGTATTTTATATTAACATATTCCCATTAAATTCTTTATCTTGTTTGGAATACTCATGCTCTTTACTGTTTAACAGTTTCTTCTGCTCGACAATTCTCTTACGCTCCATCTCTCATTAATACACATGGAAATGTAAAACTCCCGTTTCAATACATCTTTTTGCTTGATAATCTCAACAATATGCGACCACGACAATTGTGACGACAGTGTTGTCACAATCTCTTGGTCCGGAAAAGATTTATAAAAACCTAACATCCTCAATAGGTTTCTGTAGCCATAGCCTCGCCCATACAAATTAGATAGTTGCTCTCCTAAATTTTTCATAACCCGTTCTCCGTATTCGGCTTTTTCATATTTCACAACCTCTTCTTGTATGGATTTACCTATTTGCCAATAAAGAAGTATCATACCGGTATTTATGGCTTTCGAAACATAACTTTGAGCCGAGTCTATCAAGTTTGAGACTTTTCCTATCAGCGGTCTTATATTTTCTATATTATTCATATTCGTTTTTTATAATCATATCAGCCCTTCGGGCTTTTTCTTTTCAATTTTAAGTTTATCTATTTTATTTACAATGCCCATTTTATATTCTTTTGCTAATAACATTGATTGCTTAAATTTCTCAATTAGAAAATCAAGGTTTTGTAACAAATTCCTTTTTGCCAGGTTTATTTCTTTTTGAATTCTTGGCAATTCTTTTACACTGTCATAAAAGCCAGTCATACCAATAACAGCTTGGTTTATTCCAGTTTCTAGTTGAAATATTGACTCTTTAGTGTCTTCTAAATCGGAAATAGTATTATCTTGGTAAAAATCATCTGTTAGATTAATAATATTGGAACCTGCTTTTATTGTTTCTTCAAAGTTTGCGTAGAATATAGGTGTTTCAATATTAATTCTGGAAGAATAATCATTCATTAAAATGGCCGTTCTCTTAAAAACTTCTTTTATTACAATCGAATTAGGATTAGATGATTTTGAAATTCTTGTAATTTCTTCTGCTTTTTCACTAATTTTATGACCAATCCATTCTGTTGCTTCAGTTATTTTTCCTAAAGAATTCAATGCAATTGAAACAGCATTTTCAAAGATTTCAGTATAATCAAATAATCCTAATTCATCTTCATTAGATGTATCAGTTTTAATTATAGTTTGTCTTTTAATTGATAAATCTTGAGCTTCTGAGATAGTTTCAATTCTTTTAGGAATGTGAATTCTTAAAAAATTTTTCAAATTTTCGGTGGTATCAAATTCCCAATAATAAACATTTTTTTGAGAGATATTATTCTTGAATTTTTCAACTTTCAAAAATTCTTCAGGATTTAATTCGTTTAAAGATTTTGGAGAAGAAGTTTTAAAATAAAACAAAATTTGAATGTTGTCATGATTGTTTGTAAATCTATTGTATGCATTCATAAATTCTTCCTCTGTTCCAGAATCTGATGATTTTGTTTTTGTACCAAATTTTTTCCATAGAAGCCCAATAAATATATCGTATTCATCACCAATATCCATATTTATAATTTCTTGTTGGTGATTTAATGAAATGCCAGGTGCTGAATGAGTCTCCCATTTTAAAACCTCTAAAACTATATTGTTTTTTTGTCCATATGTTAAATTCAATTCTTTTACAACCTCATCAACTGCTTGCCTTTCTTCTGATAAGTCATTTGGTGATGCGAGAAAAATGGTATATTTCAATATTTCTTTTGCCATACATTAATAATTTTAGATAAATTGTTTACATCCTTATTTTTTATTAGACATTACTGCTTTCTTCTTTCCCTTCCCAAACATCCCCGCCGTATATTTCTCATAAAGTTCAAATAAAAACTCAATCCGTTTGGTTTCGTTAATGAATGGTTGCGGACGATAAGCAAGGTCAACGGCTTTATCTAAGTCCTGATGTGCTTTAACCAATTTCGGTGGCATTGCCACTGGGTCGTAAAGGTCGGATAAACTGCTACCCTCATATTCCTCGCGAACATCTAAAACATTTTGCGCTGCTCTTTCTATTGCAGTTATTTGTTTTTCTGTTGGATTTTCAGGCCAGGGATAATTGTTGTAAACCATTTCGTTTGAGTATCTGAAATCACTTTTTAATCTTCCGCAAACATATTTTACCCAAGTCATGTGCATTTCAGAGGTTAATATTCCAAAGTGAAACAATTTACCATTCGAAATTGATAAACAAGTATCACCAACTATTGAGTTTTTATTAAAAAACCCCATTGGAATATATTTTCTGTTTTCTGATGAAACTCTTGGTATTAAAATATAATCGGAATTTGGTTGTCTATTTTCACCAAATAGCGTGGGAAATGCAGATAGTTTTTTTGTAGTTTCTCTATTACTATTTGTTCGGTGTTCTTTCACCAGTTGAACTCGCTTTGAAATTTCGGGAAGTTGTTTTAATTCAGACGGTTGAATGTCTGTAAGCCATAAACACCAACGGTTTTCACCATTTAGAAACTCACGAGCGCTTAATAATAGTTTAATGAATTGTTTTGAGTCCGGTTCTTTTTTTAGAAATTCTTTCTTTTCATTATCTGTTAAAAGCAAATGTCCGCCATCGTTTGGCATACTGCCAAATGAAATTTCGGGAACATTGCAAATCGGTTTTCCTCTTTTCAGTATAACAAGGTCGCTTGCTTCAATAAGGTAAGGATTAATATTCTTTACTTTTATTTCGTGAGGTTCGCCTTTAATATTTTCGTATTCAAAAATTCTTTTTTCTGTTACATCAAAATTTGCAAAACCAATAATAACTACATGTACTGCGGCTTTGCCACGCGCTTCGTTTGTCCAGTTAAATGTACGGTGTGCAAAATGAATTTTTATTTTGTATTTATTAAACAGTTCATTCCAGAGTATTCCAACCTGTTCGCCCTGCGAAATTGAGTTTGTAGAAACAAAAGCAACTTTAGTTTTATCCTGTATTCTTGAATCGGTTTGTTGATCGGCAGGCGAATATTGCTGCATGTATTGTGCAGCTTTTATATACCAGCAGGTAACATAATCTAACACACCGGCGCCTTTTACTCCCAAAAAGATTTTATCAATATCAGCTTTTTGTGATTCATTTTGTAAAGATTTACCTATAAATGGCGGATTGCCGAGAATATAATCAAAGCGTTGTTCGCGTTTTTCAAATGGAATAGCGTCAATCAAACTATGCCAATCCGTTTGCAATGAATTACCGTGAACAATTGTAGGACTTTTGCGAAGAGGTAGCCGGACATAATACTCGCCAATTTCTTCGCTCAGTTTCATATTCATCTGGTGATCCATGAGCCATAAGGCAACCTGCGCTATCTGTGCAGGAAATTCTTCAATCTCTATTCCGTAAAAACGGTCAACATTTATTTTACAAAATACATCCAGTTCATGAGCCAATATTTGCTGTTCGCCTTTATGATATTGGCGAATAATTTCCATTTCGAGCAAGCGTAATTCACGATAAGCGATAACTAAGAAGTTGCCGCAACCACAGGCAGGATCAAGGAAACGAAGAAGCGAAATTTTTTCATGAAATTTAATTAAGTTTTTCCTGTCGGATTTTACTTTTTCAAATTCTTTCCAAAGATCATCAAGGAATAAAGATTTTATGAGTTTAAAGATATTTTTTTCGGATGTGTAATGTGCGCCAAGATTGCGGCGTTCACCGGCATTCATTACAGATTGAAATAAAGAGCCAAAAATAGCAGGAGAGATTTTACCCCAATCTAAAACACAGCAGTCAAGCAGCGTTTGTCGCATCTGGCTGTCGAACGAAGCGGGTGGAAGATTTTCTTCAAACAGTTTGCCGTTTACATAAGGGAATTGATTTAAATCGTCATCTATATTTTTTAATCTGTTTTCTATGGGTTTATTTAAAACATGAAATATCTGAGCAAGATGCATTGCCAGGTCGCTGCCGTCAATATTCGTTTTATTCTCAATGTAAATTTTAAAAACATCGCGCTCAAATATGGTAGTGTCTTCGG
>JBBAAT010000243.1:0-4338 GCA_041658145.1 Bacteroidales bacterium
ATAAAACAACTGTTTGACGACTATTATCTACAAGATTTCAAAGAACTAAATTGCAATCAACTAAAACTCAATTTATAATGTTAGGACACTAGTGATACATTCATTAAACTTAAAATTATTGGAAAATATAAAATAGAAATTCAAAAATGTTTAGAACAGTATGGTATAAATGAATTTTCTATTTATCAAGATTTAGATAACATTTCAAATTACTTGAATAGATATATGCAAACTCGAGAATTAGATAAAATAATTTAAACTGCTGTTAACTTGTAGCAGAAAACATTTCACCGACAGTACAAACATCAAACGACAGACAAAACTGAACATCAATGAGGATACTAAACAGGAATGAACAGGACTTATGTTTACGCATCTTGAACGGACACGGGAGGAACAACTACTTAGGCAATATTATTGACCATAAACTTGACAGTGTTTGCATTTCGGTGACGAGGGATACCAAAATTGTAGAATTAGAATTTGCTATTCATAGCGGTGGACAATTTCCAACAGACGCTGAAACTGAAGAGATAATTGGAAGAATAAATGAAATTTCATTGGACATACTTGAGGTGGTAAACCTAATAAACATCTTAGAAAAGGATGGCTACATAATGCTTCTTCAAAAAGCAAATCAAGTTTCAAACTACTCTATGTTTGGGCGATGTATAGGAAATATGAATTGTGTTACTCATCACTTCGCTGACGAAAAAATTTCTGACCTTCTAATTCAATATGTCAACAAAGAGATTTATGTGACAGATGAGTTTCGTGAATTTTGCAGACACGGTTTCATTGCAAGAGACGAACAACGCTTTCGTAGGCAAAACCGGAATGCAATAATTGCTATTTCCATTGCAATGTTCGCTGTATTGACAAATCTATTCTATAACGCTTGGACAAAACTTTCCGATGGAACTAAAATTAAGCAAGAGCAGATTGACAGTATAACATCAGGACTAAAAAGCATTGAAACAAAGTTTGACACACTTAACGTAACAACCAAAAATTTACATCTATCAAAACCTATTGATAAACAACTAACGACAGGAACGAGTTCAACAGACAATGGAAAAACAAAAAGATAACTGACGCCCTTTTCAGAAGAAATATGTCAACCGCAAACAGCGGCAAGCAATTCAGCAGTATTATGAATAGCTTATTTTTCAACACCTACAATGTCTCTAAAATCTTTTTCAAGCTGTTCGAGAACGGGGGGAATTATTACATCAATAAATTCTCTTGCTGCTTTTGCAAATTTTTCTTTTTCCTTTGGTATTTCATTAAAAGCACCAGCAATTATACACCTAATGTGTGATGAGGTGTAACTCTCAAAAAGATTAAAAATTAAGCTACAAATTTCTTGTCGAAAATAGATTTTATTTTTAAAAAAAAAGTTCCGACATTCTGTTAAAATGGTGTCTGCTTTTATAATTAGTTCATTTATCCTCTCATTTGTAGGAACATTGATTTTCTTTGAATCTATACTTAAACATGTCACCAAATCAAAGTTTACATTCTGCAATTCTGAAATTTTACTATATAACTCTGAAATTATTTCTATTCTTTTATCATGTAGCTTACTGGTTTTATAATACAATTGCTCCAATGTAGTTTTATGGGATTCCAGTGCAAATGAAAGCTGAGATTCAAACTCCTTAACCTTTTTATCTAACTCAAATTCGTAAGATTTATATTTTCGATTAATAAAGTAACCTATCAATAAAGATGCAGAGGTAGATATTATTGTAAATATCCCTAAAGTTTGAAGTAAATTAATCCAGTCCATATTTTTTTTTAGTAAATGTAACTATTTTACATAAAACATTCCTGATTTTTTGTAATTTCAAATGTTTTAGACATAACTAAAAGTTTATGCAAAAACAACAAATATTTTAGATATAACTAAAATTAATTAAAAAACGATACTTTGCTGAAATGCTGTTTCTTTTATAACTTCGCTGTCGCTGTTTTAATAAAAAAATATGTATCGGGTTTTGATTTTCGTTTTTTTTATTTCGCTCCCATTTGTAAATATCGCTCAAAACATCAAAGGAGGCCTTATCGCCGGGTTTAATACTACTCAAGTGGATGGGGACGAAGTATATGGTTATCATAAATATGGCTTAAACGTTGGTGCGCTTGCTATCATACCTTTCGGTAAAAAATTTTCCGCAAGTCTTGAAACTATATATAATCAGAAGGGAAGCTACCAGAGGCCACGGTTTGCCGATTCGCTCAGCGGTGAATATAAACTTATTCTAAATTATCTTGAAGTTCCTGTACTTTTTAATTACACCGACAAAGATGTAATAAAGTTTGGCGCCGGTTTTTCGTGGGGAAGGTTGGTTCAATTTAAAGAGTGGCAGCACGGCAACCGAATTAACTGGTCAACACCTTATGGCCCGTATAAAATTAGTGATGTGGATGTGTTGCTTGACGTGCAGTTTAAACTTTTTACAGGAATACACTTTGATTTAAGGTATGCTTATTCCGTTGCAAAGATCAGAACCCGCGAATTTCATAACATTTTTGGTGATAAATGGACACGCAAACAATTCAATAATGATGTAACTTTCCGGATAGTTTATGTATTTAAGGATGCACCTTCACCGAAAGCGAAGAAAAAAGTTGAGGAAGTTAAATAGTGTCTGTCCCTAAAGTCAATACAAAACGTCATTGCGAGGAGGTACGACGAAGCAATCTCATTATCGCACCGTGAGTGAGATTGCTTCACTCCACTGCGTTACGTTCGCAATGACGAACCAAAACACAATGATTAGATTGCTTCACTGCCTGCCCGTTCCGTTCAGGCGGGCGTTCGCAATGACGACTTTATATACAAACACTAAATAAACAAAATGAATTACTTTCTTTTCCCCCAAGGCTTGCCTTTTCCACGCACAGATTTCTTTGGATTATATTCGGGGGTTGCGCCAAAGGAAGCAGGTAATTTTACTTTATATACAGGCTTTCCGAGAAGTTTTTCAATTTCCGAAAATTTACATTGATCCTTTTCATTAATAAATGTAATGGCTACGCCATCGGCTTCGGCTCGTGCCGTGCGACCTATCCTGTGAATATAATCTTCCCCATCGTTTGGAACATCGTAATTAATCACAAGATCAATATCTTCGATGTCGATGCCGCGGGAAAGAACATCTGTTGCCACTAGAATATTAAGTTTTCTGCTTTTAAAATTCCTGAGCGCATTCTCTCTGCTCGTCTGGTCAAGGTCAGAATGAATATCTTCCACTGCAAAGCCGCATTTTTTAAGTTCATTACTCAGTTGCTTTGTTTTAATTTTTGTAGAACAGAAAATCAGAACACTGCGCAGTTGCTTATTCAGCATCAGATCTTTAATCAATTGAATTTTCTGATTGTCGTAAACCATGTATGCGGCCTGTAATATTTTTTCTACCGGTTTTGCAACGGCAATATTGATTTCAGCGGGGTTAAATAATACTTTTTTTGCTAATACCCTGATCAAATCAGGCATTGTAGCTGCAAAGAGCAGGTTTTGTCTTTTCTCCGGCAAATAGGAAATTATTTTCATGATATCATCATAAAATCCCATATCAAGCATCCTGTCGGCTTCATCAAGGATTAAATACTTTAATTCGGAAACTTTAACATAATTGTTATTCAAATGAGCTATCATCCTGCCAGGTGTACATATCACAACATCAGCTCCTTCGGTTAATGCCTGCTGTTCCTGCGAATAAGAAAAACCATCGGTACCTCCGTACACAGCAATAGAACTAATAGGAGCGAAATACGAAAGTCCCTGCATGTGTTGATCAATCTGGACGGCAAGTTCACGGGTAGGAACAATAACCATTGCTTTTATATGATCATCATTTTTTGCAGAGATAATTTTATGGATAACCGGAAGTAAAAATGCGGCTGTTTTCCCGGTACCGGTCTGTGCCGACGCAATGATATCTCTGCCTTCTAAAATAAGTGGAATTGTTTGTTCCTGTACGGGCGTAGCAGTTTCATAACCTATTGCCGCTATTCCATCTATAAGCCTGGAATCGAACCCGAAATCTTTAAAATTCATTTGATAGTTATTACTATTTAGGTATAAAGGTATAGGTTATAAAGGTATAGGGGTGGTGAACTTATATATCTTTTCCTCTATACCTTATTCCTTTATACCTTTATATCTTTATACCTCTATTTCCCCTTACCTAAATAATTACTGTTTTTCAGGTTTTTTGTTTTTTCTTCTTCGCTGCAGGAAACAGCACATTATTCAGTATAAGCCTGTAACCGGGGGAGTTGGGAAATAAACTGAGGTCGGTTTTGGGATCTCCAACAAGGTGTTGATAA
>JBBAAT010000244.1:0-4319 GCA_041658145.1 Bacteroidales bacterium
ATGAATATACGTATCGTTTTAATCGAAACTTTATGAAAGAAAAAATATTTGACAATCTGATGAGACGGATGGTAAACGGCTCACCATGCACCTATAAAAATCTTATTGCTTAAGTGCCTAATTCAATAAATTTATTTGATATTTGAATTTACTTAAGTATAAACATAAATTTAAAAGGAGGTATAATAATTATGGATGTCGGAATAGTAGGATATGGAACGCAGATACCGCGTTACCGTATCAAAGTCGAAGAAATAGCAAAGGTTTGGGGTGCGGATGCTCCTTCTTATAAAAGGGGACTGAACCTTAACGAAAAATCAGTTCCTGCGCCTGATGAGGACGTTGCAACACTTACAGTGAATGCTGCACGCAATGCCCTCCTGAGAGCAGGAATTAACCCAATGGAAATTGGTGCCGTTTATGTAGGCAGCGAATCTCATCCTTATGCCGTAAAACCCACAGGAACCATTCTCGCTGAAGCGCTTGGAATATGCCCGCATGTTCACACAGCCGATTTTGAGTTTGCATGCAAAGCAGGTACGGAAGCCATGTTTGTGGCTTTGCACCTTGTAAAATCAGGTGTTATGAAATATGCTATTGGTGCCGGTTCTGATACATCACAGGGCGCACCGGGTGATGCCTTGGAATATTCAGCATCTGCAGGCTCAGCAGCTTTTGTGATGGGAGCAGATAACCTCGTTGCCGAACTGGTGGACACACATTGTTTTATGACTGACACACCTGACTTCTGGCGCAGAGAACAGGCTCATTACCCCGAACATGGAGGCCGCTTTACAGGCGAACCCGCATACTGGAAACATGTGTCCGGTGCGGTAAATGCGATGTTGAAGAAAGCAAACATGAAACCTGAAGATTTTAACTACATCATTTTTCATCAGCCAAACGGAAAATTCCCTGCTCAGACTGCTTTAAAATTAGGTTTCAAAGAACCTCAATTCAGGCATGGTTTGCTGACGCCTGTGCTTGGGAATACTTATTCAGCATCTTCTCCATTGGGTCTTGCTGCTACATTGGATATTGCCAAACCCGGAGAACTCATTCTTTTAGTATCTTATGGTTCTGGTGCAGGAAGCGATGCATTTATTTTCCGCACTACCGACAGGTTGCTCAAGGTCCGCGACCTTGCTCCGCTTGTCAGAAAGCAATTGGACGAACATAAGGTTTATCTTGAATATGGCACTTATGCAAAATTCAGACGTAAAATTTTAAAACCCGAATAGGAGGAATATTTATGAGAGACATTGCAATTATTGGAATTGGAATGATGAAATGGGGAGAGCTCTGGGAAAAATCCCTCAGGGACCTTGCCGTTGAAGCATCATTGAACTGTCTTGCCGATGCAGGCGTTGACAGGGTTGATACTATTTCTATCGGGTGTATGTCGGGTGGAATTTTCAACGGGCAGGAACATCTTGCCAGTATGATTCCCGATTATCTTGGATTCAAACATACTCCCGCTATGCGCGTTGAGTCAGCCTGTGCTTCGGGCGGATTAGCAGTACGCACGGCTTTTCTGGAGGTAGCTTCAGGAATGGCCGATTATGCATTGGCTGTCGGAGTTGAAAAAATGACGGATGTTGGTGGAGGCGAAGCTACATATGGACTTGCTACAGCATCGGATCAGGATTATGAAGCATTTCACGGGATCAATTTTCCCGGATTATATGCCCTTATGGCAAGAGCTCACATGACCCGCTATGGAACCACAAGGGAACAATTAGCCGATGTCGCGGTGAAAAACCATCGCAATGGTAACCTGAATCCCCTTGCCCAGTTCCCGTCATTAATGACACGCGAACAGGTAATGTCATCGGTTATGGTCGCAGATCCTATACGTTTAATGGACTGCTCGCCTATTACCGACGGCGCTGCTGCTGTGCTTCTTACTACTGTTGAAGAAGCCAGGAAAATAAAAAAACATCCCATAGTTGTTATCAGCGGAATTGGCCTTGCCACAGACACTATTGCCTTATGCCAGAGAAAAGATATTCTTAAACTTCCTGCTATCGAACTCGCAGGACAACGTGCTTTGAAAATGGCAGGTAAAACTATCAGGGATATAAACTTTGCAGAAGTTCACGATTGCTTTACCATTGCCGAAATTATGGTAATGGAAGCTCTCGGTATTGTAGAACCCGGACAGGGCGGCCCTGCAACATCAGCAGGACATACAGCTCTTAATGGCAAATTCCCTATCAATCCTTCAGGTGGCCTGAAATCAAAAGGACATCCTGTTGGCGCTACCGGAGTAGCTCAGATTTACGAAGTTGTTTCCCAGTTAAGGGGAACTTCCGGAAAGCGCCAGATAGCTGATGCAAAAGTGGGCATGACCCAAAACATGGGCGGCTCAGGTGGTAGTTGTGTAATTCATATATTGGAGGCAAAATCATGAAAGTAGCTAAACATTGGAGAGAAACTCCCGAACGTTACAGGCTGGAAGCCGGTAAATGTAAAAAATGCAAACATATAAACTTTCCCCAAAGGTTAGTATGCCCTGAATGCGGCGCCAAGGAATTTGAAATGGTACGTCTTTCAGGAAAAGGCAAACTAGAAACTTATACGGTTATTCATACCGCTCCGGACGGTTTTGCCGATCTGGCGCCGTATGCAGTGGGTATTGTTGAACTGGATGAAGGTGTAAAAATCCTTGCTCAAATAACCGACTGTAATCCGGCAGAACTGAAAATCGGTGATCAGCTCATAACCAAATTCCGCCGTATCAACGAAGAAGGAAAAACCGGCATGATTATGTACGCTTATAAATTCGTGCCTGATTTCGGATTATAATCAGATAACCGGGGGCTGTCATACATTTTTGACAGCCTTTTTTTTAAGTCGTTCAGACGGGTTGAGTGAATGAATCCGTTAGCCAACGAATTCATTTAACCGAAGTATAATTGGTTGTAAGTATTTGTAATTAATTGTAAACGGACTTGCTGCAATATCCAAGTTATGCGACAGTTGAAACAATATGGCATGAAATATTTTACACTTAACTTACTAGTAGTTTTTTATTCAATCTCCTTTGGACAAGTTACTGTGTCCAATTTAAATAAGGACAGTTTAGGCTATTATAACCTAGGAGTAGACGCATATAATAAAAATGACATAATAAAAGCGGATTCTTTTTTTGCAAAATCATTATCATGTTTACTTTCCAAAGACGCTTTATTTAATCATGCTTTGACTCGATTAATATTAAAGGATACTTGTGTAGCATGTAATAATTTTAAATTTGTTGGCGAATTTTATAATGATATTGAAGCCTTAAATATTTATTCTGAGATTTGTTTGCGACATATAGATACTATTTATTATAATAAAAATTATGAAAAAATTGAAAATGCAAATGGATATAAATATTATGAAGAATTTAGAACACCTAAATGTGATTCTATAACCAGTGTTTTCGTTCACAAAAAGAATCATAGTTCGACTAAAAAAATTTACATTGGTAACATAAACATAGAATCAGTAGATATTTATGCTACATATAAGTTAATTGACTCAAGTAAATATTATGTTTTCATATATTCATCTTCATTTCAAACGGATAATGAAGACAGGATTGAAACTTTCAAAAATAATTTAAAGAAATATTTAGATGCAAAGTATGAATTTGATAAAATACCATACGGCAAAAGATATTTTTCTGTGAAAATATTAGTAAATTATGAGGGCAAAATTGTAAAAAGTAATATTCAATCAAGTCCATTTGAATATTTTGATAAATCTACTCGTAATAATATAGAACTTGACATTTACAATTCAATAGAGAAGATGCCACAATTAAAACCAGGCAAATATTTTGGTAATCCTGTAAATATGAGTTATGAATTTATCGTAGGATTATAACCGTTGCATAACTTGTGTCTGCATTCATGCCGCGCTCTGTGGTCGACAGAAACGAAAATGGTTATCTTTGGGCATTCGTTCGTGTGACCGGAACGTGCTCCAAAAGGGCGGCACGCATGCAGCCACTCATCGTTAACTTGCAACCAATAATAATTTAAAATAACATCTGAACCTAAAAAACATGGAACATCCTTTATTAAAAGAAGAACATCACCTTATCCGCGAATCGGTGAGAGATTTTGCTGAAAGGGAAATTAAACCCCTTGCAAAAGAATTAGATGATAAACAGCAATTTTCAGTAAAGCTCGCAAAAAAGATGGGCGAGATCGGTTTATTCGGAATGGTCGTATCTCAGGAATATGGCGGACAAGGATTGGACTATCTTTCTTACATCATCGCCGTTGAAGAACTGGCAAGAATTGACAGTTCACAGGCAGTAACTG
>JBBAAT010000245.1:0-4317 GCA_041658145.1 Bacteroidales bacterium
AAAAGTTATAAATTCCAATTTCGATAAAAAAATTCCTGCATTGGAAACCAGCCTCTGTGGCTTTGATGCTGTGGTTTCATTTCTTTATATGACTGAAAATATCAAAGGCGTTACGGTTAAACCCATACTTTACAAAAATTCCGGCGATGTTACAAAAGACAGCTCTTCGGTTGTCGGATATTGTTCGCTTGCATTTTGCACAGACGGGAAAACAAAATTAAATAGCGATGACGTTGAATTTTCTCTTACTGAAAAAGACAAATCCGACCTGCTGAAAATTGCCCGTAACACCTTAAATACATACATTAAAGACGGAAAAACACCAAAGATTGATTCTTCCGGATTTTCTGAAACCATTAAACAAAACTGCGGCGCGTTTGTAACGCTTAAAGAAAACGGGGAGCTTCGCGGGTGCATTGGCAGATTCATGCCGGATAAGCCTTTGTATCAAGTGGTGCAGGATATGGCAATTTCTTCTTCCACCGAAGATTATCGTTTTAATAAAGTAAAAACTGATGAGCTTAATAAAATTACTATTGAAATTTCCGTCCTTTCTCCATTTAAAAAAATAAGTTCTGCCGATGAGATTGTGCTTGGGAAACATGGTATTTATATGGTTAAAGGTGGGGTGTCCGGCACGTTTTTACCCCAGGTTGCAACAGAAACAGGCTGGACCAAAGATGAATTTCTGGGACATTGCGCACAGGATAAAGCAGGTATAGGCTGGAATGGATGGAAAACCGCCGAACTATATACTTACACTGCTATAGTGTTTGGGGAGGGGGAAAAGTAGAAAGAGTGAAATAACGTTTTGCAGATTGGCAATGTGGCGGATTTCGTAGCACAAAACTGTCAAACTACTACCAAAGTTTGATAGAATATCTAAAGTTCGATTACCCACGAAACCCACCATAGCCGCCAATGTGCTGTTATGGGCAGGTTTTCTTTTTTGTCACACAGTTAAACACAGTTACTGCACAACAATTTTCCTGCTATAAATTTTTTCTCCGTCATAAATTTTAGCAAAATAAATTCCACTGGGAGATTTGGAAAGGTCTATTTCGTCTGATGCCTGCCCCGTCCCATTCGGGGTTTGCTGTTTAAAGTTTGATGTTGCATAAACTTTTTCTCCAAACACATTATAAACATCCAAACTTTGAACCTTGAACTTTGAACTTTGAACATCAATTATAAAATGACCATCTGAAGGGTTAGGGTAGATGTTTACTCTTATTGTCAAAGGATTTTCACCTATTCCAATAATGTTTATATTATAACAAGATGAAGTATCCGAACAACTGTTTTGAGTTACAATCACTGCATAGTTTCCATTTACGGTTGCAGTAAAGCTTTGGCTTACTTCTCCTGCAATTGGTGTATTTGCATTATCGCAATCAATCCATTGATAATTGGCACTTGTTGCATTTGCTGTTAATGTATTTCCATTTGAAACAACAGATGTGTCCACTGTATTTATTGTAAGATTTAGTGTTATTATACTATCACAACCTGCTGTATTTACAAGTGTTTGCATATAGACGCCGGTTGCGGTATAATTTGTTCCGTTCAAAGTATAACTCTCGCAGGCGGTTGCAGTAATTAAACCGTTAGTATTAATGCAGTTTAATATTCTTGCAAGTCTGTTTCTGCCGATTCCGTTATAGCTTGTAAAATTACCTCCGATAATTATTTTTCCATCGCTTTGTATGGCTGTTGCAAGGACAGCATTATTTGCCCCTGTACCCGCAATAAATGTGGCATCTAAGCTGCCGTCGGTATTCAGGCGGGCTATGTGGTTAATTGCTGTTCCATTGTAAGATATAAAATAACCTACGATAATTATTTTTCCATCGCTTTGTATGGCTATTGTATAGACATAACTATTTGCTCCAGTACCCACAATAAATGTGGTATCTAAGCTGCCGTCGGTATTCAGGCGGGCTATGTAGTTTCTTGTTGTTCCATTGTAAGATGTAAACCCACCTCCGATAATTATTTTTCCATCACTTTGTATGGCTGTTGTCCAAACCCAATCATTTGCTCCTGTAACCGAATTGAATGTGGCATCTAAGCTGCCGTCGGTATTCAGGCGGGCTATATGGCTTCTTGCTGTTCCATTGTAAGATATAAAATCACCTCCGATAATTATTTTTCCATCGTTTTGTATGGCTGTTGCAAGGACTTCATCATCTATTCCATCACCATAACCAAAACCCTGGTCGGTAGGATTAAATGTAGTATCGTTTGCGCCGGGTTGAGCTTTCGCATTAAAACTAAAAGCCGTGAAAAACAGCATCGCTAAAAACAGAATTTTCTTTTTCATATATATATCATTTACACAAAAATATGAAATATTCCAGCGGAACGCAATTGTTTTATAATTTTTTTTTACTTTATTTTCATCTTCGAAAGAATATTAATCTGGAAAGGGCTATGTTCACTTGGGAACACTAATAAATATCCGCGCAAATCCGCATGAATCCGCTTTATCAGCGTTGCTATTATTTATAATTCGTAAGTCAAACCACATTCACTTCCATCTCCAATTGCAGTCCGAATTTTTCTAAGACAGATTTTTGAATTTTATTCGCGAGGTTTAAAATGTCTTTTCCTGTAGCATTTCCATAATTCACAAGCACCAGCGCCTGATTTTTATGCACGCCTGCATCGCCTTCACGGCGCCCCTTCCAGCCGCATTGTTCAATAAGCCATCCGGCAGAGACTTTGAATGTGCCGTCTGTCTGAGCATGCGAAGGAATATCATTAAAATCAAATTTTAATGTATTGAAGTCAGATTTCGAAACGGAAGGATTTTTAAAGAAGCTGCCGGCATTGCCAATCTCTTTTGGATCGGGCAGTTTGCAGAGTCTGATATTCGCTATGGCCTGCGCAACGCCTTGTATGGTGGGGTTATTTATACCTAATGTGTCAAGTTCTGCCTGAATAGCAGGATATTCAAGATGCAATGTATGTTTCTTTGTTAACTTAAATGTTACTGAAAGTATGATCACTTTACCTTTCAGTTCATGCTTAAAAATACTGTCGCGGTAGCCAAAACGACATTCACTGTTGTTTAATTCCCACATCTGCAGCGTATGCATATCCAGCACTTCAACTGATTCGATGCAGTCCTTTACTTCTGCGCCATAAGCGCCTATGTTCTGTATCGGGCAACTGCCAACATTTCCGGGAATAAGAGCAAGATTTTCCAATCCTCCAAAATTATTAAGCAGACAATAATTTACAAAGTCGTTCCATACTTCTCCGGACTGAACATTAAGATAAACATGATCTTTTGTTCCTTTTATTTTAATGATTCCTTTGGTGTTTATCTTTACTATAACATCGTCATAATCCTTTGTGAAAAGAATATTGCTCCCTCCGCCCAGTATAAGTTTTTGGCTATCCCTGTATTGCGGGATATTGCAAAAAATCTGAATGTCCTGCACCGACTGCATTTCGGCAAATACACGCGCATTTGCTCCGATACCAAAGGTGTTGTATGGTTTTAAGGAAACATTCTCTGAAATGATCATACGACTTGTTATATTTGGTAAAATTAATAGTTTTGCATTGAATTGTAAAATATAGTTTTAAAGTTTACGTTAATTGTAATTACTCAACACAGGCATAAATTAAAAAATGCCACAGATTCACAGATTAAATATATTTAGTGTTAAGTTAAGAATGATATATCGTTTTGAGATTGCTTCACCTCTTTCGTCGGTCTCGCAATGACGTCATTGCGAAGGAGGAACGACTGAAGCAATCTATGCATCATATGATTCTTAACATAACATTAGTTTTAAATGCCGATAATTTTATAATCTGTGAATCTGTGGCTGTATTTAAGCTGTTGAGTAGTTACCTTTAATTGAGTACTTTTCACCAAAAAGAATTTATTTTGAAAACAGCAATTCTATCTGTAACCAATGATCTCAGCACCGACCGCCGCGTGCACAGAAGTTGCATCACGCTGAAAAAACTCGGCTTTGATGTGTTGCTGGTAGGCAGAAAGCGCAAAAAAAGTCTTTCCCTGGAACAGCGGGAATACCGCACTCACCGTATGTTCCTGCTTTTCGAAAAAGGCTTTTTATTTTATGCAGAATATAATTTCAGGTTGTTTTTCTTTCTGCTGTTTCGTAAATGCGATCTCCTGCTCGCCAATGATCTTGATACTTTGCTCCCGAATTATTTGGTAAAAAAACTGAGAAAAAAAAAGCTTGTTTACGACAGTCACGAATACTTTACAGGCGTTCCTGAATTAGAAGGAAGAAAATTTGTAAGAAATATATGGAAGCACATTGAACGCCGGAT
>JBBAAT010000246.1:0-4311 GCA_041658145.1 Bacteroidales bacterium
GTTTTTTTTTTGTAACGGATATTCCTTTTCTGAACTAAGCGAAGCAATCTCATGAGCACCTTTGAAAACAAAAAAAAACGAATAATATTTCATAAGTTTAATCTGTGAATCTGTGGCGATTTATTTTTGCTGCCGGGTAGTTATAAAAAATGTTCTTTACATTAAATTCCCTAACGGACCAAGATTAATATTCAAATCTTCATCGGTAAGTTTGAAAATCTCTTTTAATTCTTCCATTTTCGCTTCCAATTTCATCAGGGTTTCACCTAATCTTTCAATTTCCTCATCTGTCAGAGAGCCACCTTCTACTCTTCGCATAGCTTGCTTTTCAACAAGTTTCCTGATGAGTTCGATTAAAGTAAGCACCAATTTTGCCAGTCCGTGATCTGCATTATCAGGAGTAGCATTAACCCTTGAAGTCGCATTGCTTTCCATCTTTTCGATTTCTCCAACAAAATCATCTATTGGCCCCGAATTCAAAAGTATTTTGTCTTCGCTCATAATATCTTTATTTGTAACCACTCAGGCAATGGAATAGAACGCTGATGACGCAGATTGCTTATGATTAAATATGATATTATTTTATCTGTGTTCATCATAATTTTCTGCGTTATCTGCGTTCCATTTATTTTTTCAACGGCTGTGTAGTTACCTTTATTTTAAGGTTATTTCTACAAAATTGTAAGGAGGCCAGGGGCCAGTCAATAGAAAATTGAGATCATCATGCTGGCTTTTTAAATGATCAATCGCATGAATAAACTCATCCTTTTTATTTTTTTCGAGCAGAAATACTGCATCAAGAATAATATTTGGTGTTACCATTTTTTGGAATTTATGAATGGGATTCAACTGAGCTAAATGACTGCTGATTTCCTCGATCAATTGTTCAACATGCTTTAACAGGGCATTTTCAAACCTGTGTTTTTTCAATTTTTTAAGTAAATAATCTGTAGAGATGGAATTGTGGTGAAACAGCTTAGCAGCGTTTTGATCTTCGGATTCTGTTTTTATTCTGATTTTCCCGCTACATTTCTCATAATCCCAGAGTACCTTTAAACTAAATTCATATTTATTTTCTACTTTCTGAAGGTTTTGCTTAAATTCATCATAATATTTTATCAGGATTTCTTTGATGGCATCGGGAGATTCCATTAAGGTGCCAAATCTTACCGGCAGGAGCGTAAAATGCTGCGCCAGGTCTTCTATCACTCTTGCATAATCAATGGCAAATTCTTTATCAACAATGATTTTGTTGCTGCTGAAATCGCCTGCAACTACAGATATATTGTTATACGTAATGTTAAATAAAGCGGAATCCGATATTCCCCGAATTTCAGACAACAGCTTAGTTAACTCATCCCGGCGGTCATTTGAAGTTAATATGGCATAGATAATTTTATCCATTGAAAAATTATTTAATCTGCAAGCTAGGTTTTACAGTGCTAAGCTTATTTTTTTGCATTGTTTCAACGGAACTTAACAATAACTTTACGCCTAAATAAACAAGGTCGATATCAGCCACGGATATCACAATATCGCCTGTGAGCACCACACCTTTGTTCAAAACCCTGTCGAGTATTTCCAGAATAGTGATGTCTTTTGATTGATCAATTATGTTTTCCTGCATTATTCGTGTTCCTTTCAATCCCCCCTGCCTACCGGCAGGCAGGCCGGCCCCCTTTTCTAAGGGGGAGGTTTTTTAATTGTTACAAAAGTGTTCCTTAACTGTGACAAAACTAAATGGAGGCCAGGGACCGCTAACATCAATATCAAAGCCAATATTGTTAAATTTTCCCTGTAATAAATCAACTGCATTGACAAAATCAACTACCTTTTGTTTTTTAATAAAGAAGCTGACATTTAATATCATGTCATCATTTCTTTCCGTAAGCTCATTTGGAAGCAGATTATTGGTCCGCGACAATTCGCTGATGTTTTTACATTCATCATAACAGGTCTGCCCGCAACTTTTTATTACCTTTTCAACTTCTTTTTCTATAATCTCATTTTTTTTCTTTTTCAGGATAAACCCCTTTCCTTGCGAACTTTCACTTATCTGTTGCTCCAGATTCCGCACTTCCTCACTAAGCTCAGCAATTTGTTCATTTAATACTTTACGGTCGAAATAAATTTTGACAGACCATTCTTCTTTCCCTTCAATATTTATAAGGTTTTCCTTTAATGAATCTGAATAATCGCTGATAAATTTTCCCAAACTTTCTTCAGATTTGAAAATAGTGCCGAATTTAAAAGGGATCACGGTACAGCTTTTCATTATCTGGCTGATTACCTCAATATGCCCCCTTGCATTTATATCAATCCAGGATAAATCCGCAAATTTTTTTTTCAGGTTTTCTTCAGAGAATTCATCAGGTGATACGTTTTTAACTACCACATAATATTCCTGAAAAAAGACACATTTCAGTCCTTCATGTACTAAAACCGAATCCAAAATAACAGGAGTGTTTGAAATGCAATACACGTAAATTAACTCATTGTTCATTTTAGCAAATTTTCTTAAACCACTTCTTGATTATTTAGTGTCTGTCCGTAATGTATAGAAATGTAAAATACAATGGAACGCTGATGACGCAGATTGTTATGATTTTCGCAGATAAAATCATAATTAATCATAAATATCAGCGTTATCTGCGTTCTATTTTTATGACTTTACAGACAAGCACTATTTAACTTGCGCCTAATTGTTCGAAAGATGTAACTTCTATGTTTTTATCAAGCATAACAGAGTATAGCACCCTTTTTTTCTTTGGTGGCAAATTCATTGCTTTCAGGAATGAATCATCTTCATAAACTTCTGCTACTGCATTCCATGTGTCATTCACCTGTTCAAGTTTAATGACTGTAACGTCCTGACTGTTGATACTTTCTTGCAGAGACTTAACCGCTGCTTTTCTCACTTCATTGATGTTTCCCATTTTTTTTTCTCCTTATATTTAAAATTTGTTACTATTTCATATTTTATTTTTGGCTGCCTCCTGCCGCTGCCTCCTGCCTACTACCTGAACAGTAAAAAATTTTATTATTTTTCAGGTCTGGTATTTTCAAGCATTTCCAACAGCTCTTTTTCCCTTTTATCGTATTCTTCTTCATTGATTTCGTCCATTTCGAACTTCATTTGCAACTCCATGAGCCTTTCTTTAATAACACCTGGATCAGATGTTTCTTTTTCAATCAACTCAACGATTTTTTTGCCAATGAAAATAACTATATCATCAATTAAGAACATATTAATTTTCTTTCGTATTAATTATGAGATTCACAAAATTATATGGAGGTAATGTACCTACATATTTGAATGACATGAGGTTTCTGTATTGATTATCCAGCTCATTTATTGCTTTATCAAATTCGGGTTCCTTTTCATTTTTAATGAGAAAGGCAGCATTCATAATCATTCTTTCACCATATTTATCATTAATCTTTACTTCTTCTGCAAGCGGACTCAAAGCATTCAGGATAATATCGTGGAATAACAAATTTTCTTTCTGTAATGCCTTTTCCACCATTTCGCCAATTTTCATTAGCTGCCAATGAGCCTTGTCGAGTGGTAGTTTTGAAAGCTTTTCTTTCAGCATTCTGATGTCATCGTATTTATCAAGAATATATTTATAAATAGGCTCTTCAAGAGCAAGTGTTTTTAATCCCAATTCTTTTTTACCATTCATTCGCTCTAATAAATCCGAAAATTTCACATATTCCCTTTCAAGTATTTTTACAATCTTTGATTCATCATTTGATTCAGAAATTGTTGAAAATCTCACGGGAAGAACTGAAAATTGTTTCATTACATCTTCCACTACCTCTTGGTGAGCCATCATATTTACTCTTCTTGCTTCATATTTTATTACAGGTGAATTACTGACGACAGCGCATATATCCTTATAATTAATCGCATATACCCTATCGCCCCGTGTTCCAATACCGGCTGAATCGAACTCAATTGTGCCTGTATGCCTGATGATACAATATATATATTTGCCTTCTTTTATATTTTCAGCTTTGCTTTCCATACTATACTGTCAAAGGTTCAAAGTTCAAGGTTCAAGGTTCAATGTTGCAGTCCACAATCCACAAAAGGCGACTCTTAATTCTGCATTCATTTTTTCCACCCCCTCACTCCCCCGCCAGCGGGGGACAAGTTACGTAATTTCAATTCTTGATTCCGCATTCTAAATCCTCAAATTCTAATTCACTATTTTACTATTTCCTAATATCAATTAATTTTAAAATTTAATTTTACTTTTCACGCAAAGGCGCAAAGACGCAAAGTATTTCTGATTTTTTTCTTTT
>JBBAAT010000247.1:0-4301 GCA_041658145.1 Bacteroidales bacterium
ATCTTGTCAGAACACTGACACGCGCCAAATTTGAACAATTATGCGATAAACTTATTCAGTCAACTATAGAACCATGTAAAAAAGCAATGGCAGATGCAGGATTATCGATATCGCAAATTAATGAAGTAATTCTTGTAGGCGGTTCCACTCGTATTCCTGCCGTACAGGCTCTTGTTGAAAAATTCTTTGGCAGATCACCTTCCAAGGGAGTAAACCCCGACGAAGTTGTTGCTGTTGGAGCAGCTATACAGGGTGGAGTGCTCACCGGTGAAGTAAAGGATGTGCTTCTGCTTGACATTACTCCTCTTTCGCTCGGTATAGAAACTTTAGGCGGAATATTTACCAGGCTTATTGAAGCAAATACGACTATACCTACAAAAAAAGCTGAAACATTTTCCACTGCAAGCGACAATCAGACTTCCGTTGAAATACATGTATTGCAGGGCGAACGCCCCATGGCGGCACAAAACAAGACCATAGGCAGGTTTCATCTTGATGGCATTCCACTTGCTCCCCGCGGCATTCCACAGGTAGAAGTAGCCTTCGATATTGACGCAAACGGTATCCTGAATGTTTCTGCTAAAGATAAAGCAACGGGAAAATCTCAGAACATCCGTATTGAAGCATCTTCCGGTTTAACTGACGAGGAAATAAAACGAATGAAGAATGAAGCCGAGGCAAATGCCGAATCCGACAGGAAAGCAAAAGAAGAAGTGGACAAAGTGAACGGCGCCGATGCTATGGTATTCCAGACAGAAAAACAACTGAAAGAATACGGCGATAAGATACCTGCAGATAAAAAAGCGCCTATTGAAAGCGCCCTTGCAGAACTGAAAGAAGCTCATAAAAACAAGAATATTCCTGCTATCGACAGCGCCATGGCTAAAATAAATACGGCATGGCAGGCTGCCAGCGAAGAAATGTACAAGGCAACGCAAAACACACAGCAATCAAATACTGCTGAACCAAATGCTGAACAACCTAATACTGCCAGTAACCAGGAAGTGACTGATGTGGATTTTGAAGAAGTGAAAAATTAATTTCATTTTATTTAATAAAAAAGTCCTGTTTTAGCAGGACTTTTTTTTGCGACTTAATTTTATTCATTGTCATTTGCATTTCAATATATTACAACAACTCATTTTCAGGATTTAATAGAATCATTATCCGTTCACAAACGACTACAAACGGATATTAAACGAATCTAAATAGTTAAAAACCGAATCACGTTTTTCAGTTGCAGTTACTTTGCATCGTTAATTCAAAAATCAAAATTTATTAATCTTAAAAAAACGTGTTATGAAAACAATTAACAAAGTAGAACTGAACGGATTTATCGGGATCGCTCCTGAAGTAAAAACATTAACCAACGGAAGTAAGCTCGTACGCTTTAGCCTCGCAACTAACGAAGACTACAAGAATAAGGACGGCGAATGGGTGAAAAACACTACATGGCACAACATCGTGATGTGGAACAAGATTGCCGAGAAAGCAGAAGAAACATTAAAAAAAGGCTTACGGGTTATGCTCGAAGGTAAACTGGTAAACCGTCAGTTCACCGATAAGCAGGGCATTAAAAGGAACATATCTGAGATTCTCGCCACAACATTCCAATTACCCGCAGTTGTTTAATTGTGTGTCTATTCGAAAAAAAGGCAGCCGGAAACGGCTGCCTTTTTTTTGTTTCGCTTTCCTTATTTACTAAGTGATGTTACGCATTAAATTTTTATATATTAGTGTCACTCAGAGCCAGCCATTGTGAGGACTTGTGGGGAAGCGGCTGTGTCGAAGAGTGACTATGTATTGGTCGGGCTTCGACACCACGCCTATGGCGTGGGCTCTGCCTGACCTCCGAATTTAGTCACGCATGTGCTGGACAGATAACACAGAAATATTTTGATTAACTTACCTATAAAATAAAGTTAACCTGCAGGTCTATGTGAAATCTATGTAACTATGATACTATGTGGTAAAAATACAATAGTATCATTTGCTGAGTAGTTACTATTTATTCACTCCTGCCCTTTAAGCCTGTTATTTATTACCAGAAAATAAAAATTATCATCCAGCGGCAAATAACCGTATTCATAACAAAAGAAATATGTTACTCCTTTCTGTGTTTTATAAATACTGGTAAAATGGTTGAAATTAAAACCTTTTTCCAGCATCTTATCCTTGTGCGCCTTTGCTTTGTCCTTAGGGTTTAATTCCTGTAATATCCTTCTGTTCTTACGCAATATGTTGTTAATATTCCTTACCAAATTAGTGGGATCGCTGTTCATCTTATTATTGAAAGCATTACGACACTGATCAGAACAGAATTTTTTGTCTGATCTGCCAATAATGACCTCTTTACATTCAAGGCATTTCCGCTTTTCCATAAATTCAGTATACATTTAACTAAAAATATTTGAAATTCCGAATATTCTCAGTTGAAAAAGTAATATTATTCTTTTATAATCCTATTATTGTAAGTGTTTTTATCCGCAGTAATTCTCAGGACATACATTCCCTTTGGAAGGCTTTCAATATTAATTTCTTTATGATGTTCGCCGGAATAATAACTCATAGCATCACGGTATAACAGCCGACCTAATACATCAAATAGAGTTAGTGATATCTGTTCTGATTTACTTGTAGTAAAATCTAAATTGATCACACCTTTTGTCGGGTTTGGATAAAGAATGAAATTTGAAATATCAGAACATTCGGTCAATCCTGAAGTAGGAAGATGTACAAATACTGTTGCATAAGCAGTGTCACTATCACAGTTATTCGAAGCAATCAGCATCACTATAAAAGTTCCTGTATCTGTATAATTATGAGATGGATTCTCGGAAATTGATGTATTATTACCGGAAGCAGGGTTGCCAAAATCCCAATAATAGCTTGCTGCATAAAGCGAGAAGCTATAAAAATCAAATGTCAGTAATGCGTTGTCTTTATCCACATAACTGATTATCGCCTGTGGCAATGGATCTACTATAATCTGTTTCGGGCCTGCGTAACCGACACAACCGAACAAATTAGTAACAGTAACATAATAATCACCTGTTTCGTACACTTGAATAGTAGGTATATTTATAGACCCGCTCGACCATTCATAAGTATAATACGGATTGTTCAGGTACAGTAAAACCGAATCCGGTTGACAAAAATGTGTCGGACCATTAGCCATAATGATAGGCAAAAGCGGATAAACCTGTATGCAGGCATCCGGAGAAACAGCGGTACAGCCATTTGCAGCAGTAACAGTTACATGATAACACCCGGGTTGGGTAATTGTAATAATCGACGTATCTTGAACCGGGACAGTATTCCAGGAATACGAAGTATAACCTAATCCTGCATCTAAAGTGGCATTAACTGAGGCAGTGTCGCAGAAACCAGTATCTGATGCAATGATCACAGGTAAAGTGAATGGGAGAACATATAAAATAACACTATCGACATCTGTGCAACCGTTCGTATCAGTTACCGTCAAGAAATACGTAATTGTGTCCGGAGGAGTTGCAAAAGGATTAGATACGTTCACCGGTGGTGTCAGGTAATTTACAGGCGACCATGAATAGGTACCATTTACACCGGCACCTGAACCATTCAACTGAACAGACGACCACTGGCATATAGTAGTATCATTTCCGGCATTGGCTGCAGGAAGGGGATTCACAGTTACAGTAATACTCACAACAGAAGCAGCTGTACAACCGGTCAAAGTAACAGTAACAGTATATGTTGTCGTTGTATTTGGACAAGGTATAATTGATGGAGTTATGTCGGTTGTATTCCATAGATATCCGTCGCCTCCTGTTGCTGTTAATATAATACAGCTACCTAAACATATATTCGGAGGACTAGGATTAGAAGTAATACCTGCATTGGGTGCTGTTACAACAGTAACTGTGGCACAAGCCGAGGCAGTACATCCATTTGCAAAAGTAACAGTGACACAATATTGAGTTGTCGTGGTAGGACTATCTGTAATACATTGGGTAGTTTGTCCGCCCGGACTCCATAAATATGAAGTCCCCCCCACAGTGGCACATAAATTAATGCTCTGTCCGGAACAAATTAAAGCAGAGGGCGGGCTAATGCTTGCTGTCGCTGTGTTTACAGTAACTGTTGCACATACCGAAGCTGTACAGCCATTCGCATCAATGACAGTGACACAGTATTGAGTTGTAGTTGCGGGACTTACTGTTATGCATTGGGTTGTTTGCCCTCCCGGGCTCCATATATAAGAAGACCCTGCATTAGCGCATAATTGAACACTATCACCCTGGCATATTGTTGGAGACGAT
>JBBAAT010000248.1:0-4294 GCA_041658145.1 Bacteroidales bacterium
TAAACCCTCCGATTCCTGCCGGATTACAAGCAGCTTCTGAACCACCTGAAATCATAACATCTGCCTTTCCCATCCTGATGTAATTAAATGCATCAATAAGTGAATTGGTCGATGAAGCACAAGCAGAAGTAGTGGTATAATTTGGCCCATGGAAACCATATTTAATAGAAATATGGCCTGCTGCAATGTCGGCGATCATTTTAGGGATAAAAAAAGGACTAAAACGTGGTGTTCCGTCACCTTTAGCAAAATCAGTAACTTCTTTAAAGAATGTATCTAATCCGCCAATTCCGGATCCCCAAATAACGCCGGCTCTATTAACATTTATCTTTTCTATTTCAAGGTTTGAATCTTTGACAGCCTCATCAGCACATACCAATGCATATTGAGCATATGGGTCGTATTTCCTGACCTCTTTGCGGTCGAAGAAAAGAGAAGAATCATATCCCTTTACTTCGCATGCAAACTGCGTTTTGAACTTAGAAGCATCAAAATGAGTAATAGGAGCAGCGCCGCTTACTCCATTAAGCAAAGCATTCCAGTATTCAGGAACAGTGTTACCTAATGGAGTAATAGCGCCTAATCCTGTAACGACTACTCGTTTCAGATTCATAAAGAAAAAATTAATTACCCTTTATTATTGTTTTCGATGTAAGCAATAGCTTCTCCAACTGTACCAATCTTTTCGGCTTGATCATCGGGAATAGCAATATTGAATTCTTTTTCGAATTCCATGATCAATTCAACTGTGTCGAGTGAATCGGCGCCTAAATCGTTAGTGAAACTAGCTTCCGGTGTAACTTCTTTTTCATCTACACCCAGCTTATCAATAATGATAGCTTTTACTCTTGTTGCAATGTCTGACATTTTATTAAATTTTAGTTAAACAGGCTGCAAAGAAATGAAAATCTACTATAACAAACAAAAAATTAAAAACACTTTTTTCATTTTAAAAGGTATATTTCAGATTATCAGCGTGTTAATAAATTAAAATGTTTTTGATTGTAATTTAAAATAACTTGACTTTTGTATTAAAATATTTAACTCTTAATTCGCATAATAAAATTAATTTTACAAAAATATTCTTGGAATGAATGTAGCCATTTTTGCTTCGGGAAACGGTAGCAATGCCCAGCGTATTATTGAATATTTTTCCGGGAATCCGTATGTGAAAATCTCTCTTGTCCTTTCAAACAAAAAAGATGCGTATGTTCTGGAAAGAGCCAAAAAACTGAGTGTGCCATCATTTACCTTTACTTCTGCTGAATTGAGGAATACAAATGCAGTCCTTGAAAAATTGAAAGAATACGAGATTGGTTTTATCGTTCTTGCGGGTTTTATGATAAAGATACCTGATCCCCTGATTAAAATGTATTCATGCAGGATCATCAATATTCATCCGGCTCTTTTGCCCAAATATGGCGGCAAGGGCATGTATGGCGAACATGTTCATACGGCGGTGATTAATGCAGTGGAAAAAGAATCGGGCATAACTATTCATTTTGTAAATGAAAAGTATGATGAGGGTAAGATCATCTTTCAGGCTAAATGCAATATTTTTACAAATGATACTCCTGAAACACTTGCTTCCAAAGTACATGAATTGGAATATCGTTATTATCCCGAGATAATAGAAAAAATTATTTCCGAAGGAATCTAATCTGACATGAATTATTCACAAATTCTAATATCTGAACTCTAAACACTAAACAAATTCAAATATTTCAAATAAAAATGACCAAAACATTATCGTAGTCTGTTTGAAATTTTGAGAATTTGTAATTTGATATTATTTAGGATTTAGAGTTTCGTGCTTAGAATTTTATAAATAGATATTAATTAAGTTATATATACTTGCATATTTCTTAAGAAACATTTCCTGCCATTTTTCTTTCGCATCTATCAGATATTATATACTTTTGAAACCCTTATATTCTAACTTGTCTGATACAATGAAAACGAAATTTGATCCGGTTCAGAATTACAACAATACCCGCGGAGCAATTGGATATGTGCCAAGGAAAAAGGCTACACAGAAGACATACAATGAGATCGGTTTCATGTCGGGGCTGGAAGTTCACCAGCAAATTGATACAAAAGAAAAACTTTTCTGCCGTTGTCCTGCCGGATGTTATCATGATAATGATGTGTTCGATGCGGAAGTGATTCGCCACATGCGCCCAACCCTCAGCGAACTTGGAGAATACGATGGTACTGCCCTTATGGAATTCAGAACCAGGAAAGAGATAATTTACCGGATCAAGAATGAAACTACGTGCACATACGAAGTTGATGATACCCCTCCTTTTCCATTAAATAACGAAGCTCTTGAAAAGGCAATAAAAATATCTCTTCTTTCAAAATTTAAGATTGTCGGCGAGGTTCATATTACCCGCAAGCAATACCTGGATGGCAGTATTCCCACGGGTTTTCAGCGTACGGCAATCATTGGTGTAGAGGGCGAAATCCCTCTTAAAAATAAAAAGGTACGTCTTATTCAGCTTAGTCTTGAAGAAGACTCTTGCCGCGAGGTAAGTGACATCAGGCATACCCGGATATTTAAAACCGACCGGCTGGGAATACCATTAATTGAAACCGTTACATACCCTGATATGGTTAACCCCGATGAAGTGAAGGAAGCATGTAATTACATACGTTTCCTTAACAGGAGCACCGGTCTTGTGCGTGTGGGTAGTGGCGCTGGGCGCGAAGATGTGAATGTGAGCTGCAGGGGAGGTACGAGGGTTGAAATCAAAGGCGTGTCGCATACGAAGTGGATACCGGAACTTACACATAATGAATGTTTCCGCCAGTGGGCTTTGCTGAACATCAGGAAAATCCTCAATGAAAGGGTTTCCGATCCGAAGAGTTGGAAAATATCTCATGAATTCATTACATATCAAACCACAAAGGTTAAATATGCCCCCCTTAAAGAAGCTAAAGCAAATAATTACAAACTGCTTGCGGTAAATCTGCCGCATTTTCGTGGACTTCTTTCGCACTTTACTCAGCCGGAAAAAATTTTTGCCAACGAAATCTGCGACCGCCTGAAAGTAATAGCATGTCTTGAAAAACCAAACATGACGCACTCGGAAGAGTTCGTACCAATTATAAACGAAACGGATTTTGAGAAAATAAAGAAAACGCTGAAAGCCGCTGACGACGATGCTCAACTCATTTTCTGGGGACCGGAAGAAGACGTAAAAACAGCGCTTGAAACTATTGAAGAACGTTGCCTTATGGCTTTTACCTGTGTTCCTAATGAAACACGCAAATCGTTTGAGGATGGCACCACTATTTTTGAACGCGTGCTCCCGGGCGCCGATCGTATGTATCCCGATACCGATTCCAAACCAATTCCTCTGACTGATGAATATATCAATAACCTCAGCAAAGATATACCGCAAGAGATAATTGAACGTTATCACCAATTACAGAAATGGGATGTTCCTGAAGATGCTTATACATTTATTTTTAAACGCAACCATTTCCCGTTAATTGAACGCATTGTCAAAGAACTTGGGTACGATCCTAAGTTTGTCGGAACTTTCTTCGGACATAGATTGAAATACGTAGAAGGACATTATAAGCCTGTATCAAAATTTAAACATTCTATTTTGTTTCACTTATTTAAGTTTGCAAAAGAACAAAAACTGGATGTACAATTGTTAAAGTATATGCTGCCGGAGGTTTACGAACATCCTCAGATAGATTTTGAATCGGCGCTGACGAATATCAATTTTAAAAGGATTGATAAAAAAGAAATTGTTTCTCATATACCTTTTCTTAAAGATAAATTTAAAACCATCCGCAAAAAAGACAAACCCGAAGTGGAAGCAAAATGGGTAATGGGAGAGTTAAGAAAAAGAGCGGTGGGGAATATTTCTTTGACGGAACTTTATAATAATGTAGTTAAAAATTAAGAATTATAAGTGACGGGGCAAAGTGATGACATCTCGTATTAGTTGCCAATGACAAAATAATTAATTCAAAAGATCGTTAGCGTTTGATTGAAAAAAACAGAAGAAATGAGAATATCTTAAAATTAATTTGTTAATTTGCAAACAGTGAATTAGAGGAAACTCTTTCAATAAGAAACTAACCTGATTAATTCATAAACTTGTATATAAATTTGATCTTCATTGAACAATAGAACAATAGAACATTTGAATTACGAATGACTTTGTTGCATGGTTAATTTGAAAAAAATTATCTCTTTGTTTAAAAATTCTTAAGCTACTTTTTTACTTATCGGCATTCCTAAATTTGTCATAACATTCAATATTGAGCAATT
>JBBAAT010000249.1:0-4291 GCA_041658145.1 Bacteroidales bacterium
ATCGGCTGTCCGACTAATTTTTTTGTTTTATCTTTGCTCATAGCCCTAAATTTGAAACTTAGGCAAAGATGGCAAGTATATCGGTTTATTCAGGTATGCTTGCCTATTTTTACTCGGACATCAGTGACAAAATATATTATATTTGCTTACTATAAACCAATAACAAAACGCCATATTATGAAAAAATTATTTTTTACTTTGATGTTGACGATATTCGGATTTGGGCTTTTTGCCGTTCCGGTATCTAAAGAAGCCGCACAAAAAATTGCAGTAAATTTTTATAAGCATTATGCTGTAAATAAAACAGATTATTCTGTTGCAGATGTTGTAACAAGGCAGAAAGAAGGAATTTCAACATTTTATATTTTCATTTTTAATGCAGGCGGTTATGTGATGGTTGCTGCCGATGATGCCGTGATTCCTGTCCTTGGTTACTCAGAAGACGGGATCTATATCGATACTGATATTCCTCAGAACATAAAACTCTGGTTAGACGATTACAGTAAGCAGATCAAATACATTATCGACTCTCAACTGGATAATACCCAGACCCTTCAGGAGTGGAATAAAATCAGGAACGATCAGATGCCTTCTGCAAAATCCATTGTCGGGCCTTACTGCAATACGACTTGGGATCAATCACCCTATTATAACAATTTGTGTCCGGGCGGAAGCGTGACAGGCTGCGTTGCCACCGCTATGGCACAGATCATGAAGAAGTGGAATTACCCGACAACAGGTGTCGGTTCTCATACTTATACCGATGCTACCTATGGCGCACTGACAGTAAATTTCGGATCTCAAACTTATAATTGGGCACAAATGCCAACTTATCTTCAAGCTTCAAGCACTGCTACACAAAAAACTGCTGTAGCCACATTGATGTACCACTGCGGTGTTAGTGTAAATATGCAATATTCAACAAGCGGTTCCGGCGCGTACACACAGGATGTGCCCGACGCACTGATCAATTATTTTGCTTACCAGAACACAGCAGAGTTACAGTATAAGGCTGCCTTTACAAATACCAACTGGATCAACATGCTGGAACGCGAACTGGATGCCGCCAGACCTGTATTGTATTCGGGCGATGACGGCACTGCCGGACATGCTTTCGTTTGTGATGGTTACAATACCAGCACCAACCAGTTTCATTTCAACTGGGGATGGTCGGGAATGGATAATGGGTATTTTACCATTGGAAGCCTGAACACTTCACAAGGCAATTTCAATAATAACAATTCAGCCGTTGTTCGCATCACGCCACCATTGAACGGACCAATCGCAGATTTTACAGCCAGTACCACTACGCCTGCAGTCGGCGGCACTGTGACATTCACCGATTATTCGACGAACAATCCAACGAACTGGACATGGACTTTTGACGGTGGAACCCCTTCGACATACTCAGGTCAAACTCCCCCGGCTATAACTTACTCCACCGCGGGTACTTATCAGGTTTCGCTTACCGTTACAAACGGCAATGGGACCGATACCAAAATAAGATCAATGTACATTAATGTGGGAGGAACACCTTCTGCATGGATCAAACAGAATTCGGGGTTTGCAAAACATTCGCGGGGAATAAGCCAGATTTCTATCGTTGACCCTAATATTGTCTGGGCTGCGGCTTATAATGGTGTAAGCTCAACAAATCCTATCCAGGAATTTACCAAAACTGTGAATGGAGGCACAACCTGGACACCCGGCACGATCACATTTACAGGTTCCGAGAATTATGGCATAGCTAATTTGCACGCATTTAGTAATCTGATTTGCTATGCCTGCATGTTTCCATCAGCAGCCAATGGGGGCTATATTGTTAAAACGACCGACGGAGGCATTACATGGACCATACAGTCGTCGGCCAATTTCTCGACAAGCTGGGCTAACTTTGTGCATTTCTTTGATGCAAACAATGGCGTTTGCGTTGGTGACCCGACTACTACACCTTTCGAATTCATGATCTATACCACCAGCAACGGAGGCTCGACATGGACACAAGTCAATGTTAACAACATCCCTGGCCCCTCAAACGGGGAAACCGCCATTGTTAACCAGTTTGATGCTTTTGGAAACACTATCTGGTTCGGCACCAGTATGGGTAAAGTGTTCAAATCAACAGATAAAGGATTGACATGGACAGTTACTGTAACAGGTTTGGGAACATCAGCAGTCGTTACCCCCGTATTCAAAGATGCCAGCACAGGAATTGCTACAGGCACAAATAATTCTACCGGAGCATATATCGGAATGAAAAAAACCACTAATGGCGGATCCTCATGGACCACCTTGACGCCAACCGGAATTTATTTAAAAAATCCCAATCTGGATTTTGTTCCGGGAACAACATCAATGTGGGTTGACGGAAGTTCATATCCCGGAACCGGATCTTCATATAGCAACAATGATTGTACAAGCTTTGTGGATATTGATACTGCTTCAACTATTCAATATACGTGTGTAAAATTTTATGATATCAACACTGGATGGGCGGGAAGTTTTAATGCCGGTGTAGCTGATGGCGGAATATACAAATGGGATCCGTCGATTATTGTCGGGGTTAATGAACAGCCCGAAACCAGTCAGGAACAAATCAGCATTTATCCTAACCCTACCAATGATTTTATAAATATTAAATTTTTCGGTATTACTTCAGTTAAGGCAAATATCAGTGTTTATAATTTGATGGGCAAAAAAGTAATTGACAGAGAATTTAATCCGTTGCTCAATGATAATTTGAAATTGGACATTTCGGATAATGTCGCAGGAATTTACCTTATAACGGTGAATACAGGAAAAAGCTTAATTACCAAACGTATATCGCTGATCAGATAGAAAAGTTTTGTTACTATTCAGGTATTGAGTTAATGGGTTGGGCAACTGGTTTGCCTGCTTGCCTGTCGGCAGACAGGGTCAATGGATTTTAGTTATTGGTTTAAAACTTCAGACCAATGACTTACAACCTAACAAGCAGCCCAACCGAACAACTCTTTTTAGCCTAAAAAGAAAACCCGACATTTATCGGGTTTGTGGGCCCACCTGGGCTCGAACCAGGGACCCTCAGATTATGAGTCTGATGCTCTAACCAACTGAGCTATGAGCCCGGGTTTCAGAAAAATGTGATATTTGCCGGGGTGCAATTATACATATTTATTATGAATTGCACAAACATTTTAAGAATACCCAAAAATCGCAAACAAATTTACATGAAATTTTTTTATGGCATCGTGTGCTAAAAAAATGTTTAATTTTAACCAAAATATCGGGTATAACCGTACATTTATCATTAAAAAAGTTCTGGTATAAATTAAGTTAGCAAAAATATCCCGATTGACAAAGACGATCGACCTTTACAATGGATAATATAACCAAACACGAAAGATAGTTTGGATTATTGGAAGACATAATAACGGAAAAATGAACTATTTTTGTAAAACTTACGTTAAAGAGAATGTCAAATAAGAAAGAATTTATAAAGAATTTAGGTGATTCAGGTAATGAACGATTACGAATTAAATTGACTATTGAAATAGGTAATCTTACTGACTTTGTTTTACAATATGAAAGTTTTATCAATGGACAATGGCTGGAAATAGTTAGGTATGATATAGCACATGGATTTTTTCACAGAGACTTTGTTACACCAAAGGGGAAAAAAGAAAAAACAAGAATTGAAATGCCGGACATGAAGACAGCGGCAACTTATGCGGAACAAGACATCAAAGACAAGTGGGAATTTTATAAAACTAAATATTTAAAAGATCTTAAAAGGAGAAAACTATGACAAACAAAGAAAAAATACAAAGAGACATTGAGCTGACATTTGACTTCATCAGACAAATCATTGACAACCCAAGACTTGCCGAACAACTTCCAGACAAGTGTGAAATTGACTTTATTGAAAAAGATTTTACGTCATTGACTGAAAAAGATTTAACAAAAAAGCAATTGATAAAAGTCAACCACACCTTTGATATAGTCAAAAACAAAAAATCACACGCCATTGCAGACTGACGGAATGCGGGCTACATTTTGCTAACAGGCGTTTGCTTTCAGTGGCGGGACAGTGGCTCGTAGGACAGGAAAGTAATAAATTTAAACAGCAGTGCTTCGTAGAAAGTGCAGTGGGTTAAATCGCCACCGTAAGCAAGCGCCGGATCGTTATAGAAATAATAATATTATTATTTTATGAAAATATCCGCTTCCATATATTCAAACAAAGATAAAGACCTCGTGTCATTGGTTCAGGAATTAGATGCCCACAGGGTGAATTATTTTCACATAGACT
>JBBAAT010000250.1:0-4282 GCA_041658145.1 Bacteroidales bacterium
GCAGGTAATAGTTTGATCAGTTCCTGTATTTACTGCGATATTATTAATGTATGCAATTGCAGGAACTCTCACGCTTTCGCAACTATCGAAGTTTGAAACATAATAAGTGGTTGTAGTATTTAACGCAGGTGTATTAAATGTTGTACCTATGTTAACAATGTTTCCGCCGCTTGCAGCATTATACCATAAGTATTGAGTACCACCTGTTGCAGTTAATGTAAGTGTTCCTGCTCCGCAGCGCGATGCATTAGTGGTAATAGGCGCAGGTGTTGGGCATGTTGTTGGAACTACACCATTGTATAACGTTTGTATTTCTGCATCTGATAATGCACGATTATAAATGCTGATATCATCAATTTTCCCATTCAAATAACCGTAAATTGCACCAGTGCTATAAAGATCACGAACACCAGCTTTAAATCTATTATCTTCAGAAGCAGTAATATTCTGATTTATTAATGTTATTTGTGATGTTCCGATACTGTCTAAAACTCCATTAATATAAATTTTTAAGCCTCCAACTGAAGTATCACCAGACCATGTACCAACTACATGATACCATTGATGCAAGGATAGGATTTGGTTTGACACGACATAAGATTCTTTGGTCCCATCACTAATTTCAAGATATGCAATTCCGGTTGGATCTACCATTAACATAGACGCCATTACAGAATGGCCGCTACCATTGGCACCTTTACCCCGCCCTATTATACCACTTACATTAGTATATCCATTAAGATACACCCAAGCCGAATAAGTAAGCGTGCCTCCAATTTTTAATAATGTTGGGTTTCCAAAATCAATATAATTACTCGTTCCATTAAAATTATATGCTTTTGAAGCATTCCCAAACCTGTCAGTAGTAAGAGTGGTCCCATGTACTGTTCCGTTATTTCCATTACCACTTGAGTCATTTGCATTGCCGTTAAAAGGCCAGTAGCCAACAAGTCCATTAGTTGGAATTTGAGCCATAGCTGTAATGCTGAGCATTGAGGCTATGAAAAGGGTGTAGAGATTTTTCATGACTTTATTTTTTTCATTTTTAAAGATTTTCCAAAAGCCCACAATGCTTTATCTAAAGTTCTTTTATCTTCTAAATTATTATCTTTTAATATTTTCTTAAAGAAAGGTAAATATTCTGTATAATAAACTTCTTCAAGTTCTCTTGGACTTTTGGGAATTTCCTTAATTTTTTTATGCTTGATATAATTAAATGCCCTGCAAACATGTTGATCAAAAATAGGAAATTCATCAGGTTTAATAATATGTAATAAAAATATTGTCCAAATCTCGAACTCGCCAAATACTTTTTTAAATTCATCCTTATCAATAGCCTTCTTACTTTGTTTTAGTTCATTAATGTATTTGATATTTTTTAAATATTTCTTAACAGCAATTTCCTTTTTACTGCTGAAACATATATTGTTTTTCCAAAGATATAATTCTGTAATATCCTTTTCTGTAAATTTTGTTTTCTTAATATTATCTATGTATAATTTCTCATATTTAGAAACTGGATATTGTTCACTCCAGCATTCAATGAATTTCTTATCACACTTTTCGGGCATGATCTTTTTGTTTTTTTCTTTTGTTTTCATAATAATTGTTTTTATGCTCCGCAGCCCCTACAAAGCGGTTTATATAAAATAAAAAAGCGTGGAACTGTAACCTTATTCGCTATTGGGGGTACCACCAAGCACCCGTACTTACAAACAAGACAGCCCACGCTTTTGACGTGAGCGTCGACTTGTTACTCTTGTAAGTACTAAGAAAATTGGTGGTTTTCAATAGCAAGAATAAAAGCTAACGCTTTTTATGTTTAGTCCGTCAACTGACGGATTAGTTCAGTATTTTAGTGTTTGTATTGTACCTCCTTTTTTTCGTTAAATGGTTATAGTTCGTTTTCCTCAATTTCAGAGAGTTTCATTAAGCTCTTTAGTAGTCCTACTTTTAAGTCGTCATTTTTATGGACAGGAATAACCAGCAAAACATCTATACCTTGCTTTCCATAAATATAATGACTTCCGTTTATCCTTTTCAACACCCAGCCTTTGCTTTCGAGCAATTTACAAAATTTTTTACCGCTGATTGACTTCATACTATCATTTCAAAAATTTTGTAATCTTTGTTATTTTGTAACTTTAAATATAAAGGACTGTTGTTAAGGGTTTCTTCTTCTTTAACTTTCAAATATCCGTCAACTGCCTCGTATATGTTTGGAAATAAATCTTCCATTGTATCGGCTTGCGTTAAACAACCGGGTAATGACGGAATTTCCGCCCAATAACCCTGTTTTTCGTCTTTATGTATTAATACTTTTAGTTTCATAATTATTTTTATACAAAAATACGAAAATATATTCAACAATAATACAAAACATTCAGATACAGTAAAAATAAGATTGCTACGAAGCTACTTCGCTATATTAAAAAGAATTGTTTTACTGTTTTCCATTGATTGAAATACACAAAAATAAATTCCGTTTCCAAGACCTTTGGTTTTAACGGTAAGTTGTTTTCCTCCCGAAGAATCAAATACCCATGAATAAGTCGATACCTCTTTTCCGATATGATTATAAACTTTGCAATTTACCGTTCCTGCATAAGGCAGATAAAACCTGGCATTGAAATGGTCATTAACAATATCAGGATTTACTCCTGTTATAACATTATCGAATGATGAACTTAACATGCAAGGTTTAATAGTTAGATTAAAAAGTGCACGGAATATATCTTCTTCAACTGCATTAAATGCACTGTAATTGCCACATTCAAAATCACCTGCGCTACCATTGGTAATAAAAACCATCCCAAACTTATTATTCTTATTAAAAAACAGGTCGCTTATCAATCCGTAAGAATCGCCTATATGTCCCGTCATTTCACAATTTGGCACAACAATATCTCCGTCAGAAGCATTTGTTGTCAACTGGAATCCGAGACCCCATCTGCGAAAAAGTCCGTAAAAATTATCACCATTCAAACCATTATAAATCCATTGCGGCCGAAACATCAACGAAACGATTGAATCTTTTAATATTCTGATTCCTTTATAAATCCCGCCATTTATATACATCAACATAATTTTTGAAAGATCGTAAGCGCTGATGCGTAAACCACTCTGCGGGCTATATATCAAACCATTATTCCCTGCTGTATAAGCAGAGAGGTCTCTTGACTGAGGCATTATTCCCTGAAAATTATCTGCCTGTGCCTGCCATTCACCATTTTTCATCCGGTATAAAACAGCTGTATTATTTATATCAGAGATGTCCTGTATCCTGTAACTACCTTTAATACCAAGTGGATCGAGTATGTGCTGTTTACAAAAAATATCAAATCGTTGTCCTGATAACTTTTCAATCAAAGTTCCGATTATTCCGAAATTCAGGTTGGAGTAACTGAAATAAGTGCCGGGTGCACGATCTTGCCACAAATCGCATGTGTAGTATAATCCGGTATCAGATAGTAATCCTGATAATGCAGGCGGATGATTTTTTAAATAAGTATCAGATATAAAATTAGAATAACCGCTTCCATCCTGCAAACTTGAAGTGTGCGACAACAGCATTCGGGGTGTAATAGCAATAGCCGGATAATTTGGGTTTCTCACCGTATAGCCAAGAATATTGCCAATATCATCATCAAGGCTAAAAAGACCCTGATCATAAAGAGTCATCAAAGCGGTGGCTGTTACAGTTTTTGAAATAGAAGCAATGCGATAAAGTGTGCTATCGGTAACCGGAATATTACGCGTGTAATCTGCAGTGCCAACATTACCAAGATAAATAATGGAATCATTGCACACAGCAAGCGTTGACAGACCCATTAACCGGCGATTTGCTAAAATATTTTGAAGTTCCAAATCAACATTCTGGCTGTTTGACCTGAAAATGAACGACAGCAAACCAATAATTAAAACAAGTACCCTCATTCTTTTTATTTAGATTAATTATTCACTTCCTGCCCGCCATCTGCCAAGGCTGACTTTGGCAGGAGATATCTATTGAAAACAAATTTAACAAAAAACTAATTGAACTTTCAGAAAAATTAAATATCTTTGCATAAACAATAAAAAAAATATCGCTATGAAAAAAATTACATTATTTTTTGCACTTATGGGTTTGATTAGCTTTTTCGGTGTTTCATCGGTATCGGCTCAAACTACAATTACCAGAATTCCGGCAGAAAAAAAAGTTGCGACAAGGCAATCGGTTGCAGCCACTATGAAACAGAATAAAGTCCAAAACCAAACCACAACGGCGCCCGAAACTAAAACT
>JBBAAT010000251.1:0-4261 GCA_041658145.1 Bacteroidales bacterium
AAAGATTTTATGCCGTTTACAGTATAACTATAGAGAGAAAATGATTAACAATATTCCTGTTGAATTGACCAATTTCGTCATTGTAACGCTGTTTTCGCTTATCATCGGCCTTGCACAACGACGCTTACATCCCCCAAACGAAGATTTTAAATCTTTTGGTACCGATCGCACATTCACATTTATCGGTATTATGGGTTTTGTTTTGTGTGTGATAAAGCCAGGCGATTATACCCTTTTTATTGGTGGAGGATTTGTGCTTATCGTGCTTTTAGCATTGTATTATTACGTGCGCATGGTAACCATGAAGATATACGGTATTACAACACTGATTGTAGCTTTATTAACGTATTGTCTGGCGCCTCTTATTATTACTCAGCCAAAATGGTTGTTTATGCTGGTTGTGGTAACAGTACTGATATTTACTGAGCTTAAAGAATCATTTGGGGTGATCTCTCAGAAATTTAACAGAGATGAATTTATTACTCTTGGAAAGTTTCTTGTAATTGCAGCCGTAATCCTACCTGCTATTCCAGATGAACCATTTGTTCCTTTCTTAAGTATCACGCCATACAGGATATGGTTAGCTGTTGTGGTAATTTCCAGTATTTCTTACCTGAGTTATCTGTTGAAAAAATTTGTTTTCAAAAACTCAGGAATAATTATATCCGGAATTCTTGGTGGTTTATACAGCAGCACTGCTACTACAATAATATTATCAAAAAAGAGTAAAACATCCGCTATTACAGGGAATCAATATGCAGCAGGAATCATTCTTGCCACAACCATGATGTATCTTAGAGTGCTGATTCTTATGGCCATTTTTAACCTTGTTTTATTCAATGAACTGTTATTGAGTTTCGTTGTGCTTATCTTTGTTTCCGGTATTACCGCAGTTGTGTTGCTGAAATTGAAAAAGAAAGTGATTGCAGAAAATGACGATATAATAGGGAATGATAAAAACCCATTAGAATTCAAAGTGGCGCTGATGTTTACGTTACTTTATGTAGCTTTTACATTTGTAACGTATTACACGATCAATCGTTTCGGAATCCAGGGATTGAATATACTCTCTCTCTTGGTTGGCGTAACGGATATTGATCCTTTTCTTATCAGTTTGTTCCAGGGGAAATTCGCAGTTACAGGAAATGTATTAGCATTGGCGACTTTGCAGGCAATAATCAGTAACAATATAGTAAAAGCGTTATATGCTTATTTCCTTGCCGGTAAAAAAATCAGAAAAGCCGTAATAGCAGGGTTTACAGTAGTTATTATTGTAAATATCATCTTTGCGGTTATCTTATACTTTAAATGGTAGTCCCGAAGTTTCGGACGAATTTTTCATTTCAATAAATACGGTTGGGAGTTCTTAATCTGTGAATTTGTGGCGTTTTTATTCTTTACCATTATACCAGAATGTTATAGAACCATTATTTTTTATAAGCAAACCTAACAGTTTCAATAAATATTTCTTTTCTTTATAGGTTCCGCTTTGCAAGCTCTTTGACAAGCCTCTGGATGAAGCGTTGGCCCGTATGGGCTTGACAATGTGCTTGTAAATATGTTGGCAGGAAAAATAAAAACCACAAATAATTCATTTGCTTTTTTTATTTTGGAATTAAAACAGTTAGGAGGCTGTTAATTTTTTTTGCAATCGTTTTTTTAGAATAGGATGCATCACATAATATTGTAAAAGCGGTTCGTTTTTTTTTTCTTGTTTAATAAATGCAATCTCATTATTTATTAATTTATAAATGACTTTCCCAATTATTTCGTTACTTTTAAAAAAGCAATATTTACGGTAATCCACTATAAGTTTTAAATCCTTATTTTCAATATCAATTCTTTCCTGGTATAAAATATCACCTTCGTCAATACCTCTTGAAATTTTATGTACAGTCACATAAATACATTTATTTTCATATAATGCCCATTCTACATTGTTCATGCCACGATAGTAAGGTAATTTGGAAGCATGAACATTAAGAAAAACAATATTGGGTAGGTTTAAAACTTCTTCTTTTAATATGCCACTATTACAAACAATTATAGAATTTTCAAATTTTCTTAACTTATTTATCGTTGATTTGTCATTGATTCCTTTTGCTTTGATAATTCGAATTCTCTTCAAAAAAGCATCAATATCATTTTTTTCGTTTTGAGTGAGAGAAAATTCTATACTTACAGTTTTGTTTATTTTTTTGTAACGATATAAAATAAAAGATAAACATTTAAATCTATATTGTTTAATGGTTTTTATCAGAAATCTAAAATATTTAACGGCAGTATTAAATATGCCAGCATAATGCAAAATAATAAAGTCGGGTTCAATATTATTTTTTAGCATTGAATTGAGTTGTATCTGAAAATCAAAATTTTCTAAATCAAAAGTTGTTATACCTATACTCATATGTTTTAAATTCTTTCTTTTAAACATTCGTTTTCTAAAAACATTGAATCAACAAAATATTTAGTTGCCCAATTAGGAAAACTAAAAGATTCGTATCTTCCCCAAATTGGGAAAGAACCTGGTAGCGCTCCTTCTGTATTGGACGTTTCTTTTATTTTTCTATCCTGTATAAATATTAATAAATCATTCATTTTTAAAGCAGCATTCAAGTATTGTGTATTTTTTGTAAGTTTATATAATTTCATCCAAACGATAGCAATTTGTGCACATCCTGTTGTAATTATATACTCTGAACCATTCCAGAGAGCATCAAATCTTCCTTTAAGGTATTTGTTTTTATTAAAAACTTCAAATAATTTATCAGCACTTTTAATAGCTGCATTTATAAGTTTTTTGTCGTTAAGCAAAATACCGCAATCTAATATTCCGTCAATAGTATAAGAAATAGTATGCAATATTGGTTTATCATTTCTTTTAATTGTATTGTCGCAATCTTCAAACCAACCGTTTTGTAACTGTTTTTTTTCAATAATCCAGTAGAGATTTTTAATAGCTTTTTCTTTGTAAATTTCTTTGCCTGTTATTTCATATATCATCAATAAAGGAGCATCAATATAACTATCATATACTCTCGGAACATTCATGAATGCATTCTTTTTCCAGAATCCTTCGTTTTCCTGTATTTCACAAAGCCAATCACATGCTTTAATTGCTGAGTTCAGATACTTCGAATCATTTGTGTATTTATAAACACTATGCAAACCTCTGATAACCTGCCCTGTATTAAATACAACTTCAGGACGATTATCGTCTATACATTCACCTTGCCAACCTCCACTATTCTTTTGGATTTTTATTAACCAGTCTGCAGCAAGAATTGCTTTATTTATAATAGTATTATTGTTTTTTAAAATGCCATAATTTAATAATGAGGGAATAATATAACCAGTTGTTTCAACATACGAGCTCGACCATTTATTTACCAGATGATAGGAGCCGATACCATCATCTGACATTGAGTTTTGAGAATGTAATAGCCATTGAACAGCTTTTTCTAATGCTAATTCCCTTTCTTCTTCAGAATACGATTTACTAGACCAAGGATTAATGGTTGTGTTATTTATAACTTTTTGTCCTAAATAGAATCTTATAAAATCTGCAAAAACAATTTTTCTTACTTCAGAAAAAAAAAATGAGTAAGAAAAAAATCTCGTATAACGCAAAAGACTTTTAATCACTTGTATTTATTTTAGTAGTGAATAATTATTAAAAGTTTTATTGCAAATATAATTATTATTTTCTGTGCGTAGACAAAATTGCAACTCTTTGGCAAGTTTTGGTTTGCGGGCTGGTGTGTGGCTTGGCAATGTGTTGCAAGTGCGCTGGCAGATTTAGAAGTCGAAGGTTGTTGATTGGAAAAGTATTTTTTTTACAGCAATGCATCATACAATATTTCCACTGGGTGATACGCTTTCCTGCCTGTTCCGTCAAATATCTGTTGCCTGCAACTGGTGCCGGGTGCAACGATTATCGTTTCGCCGGCAGCTTTTCTTACTTCGGGGAAAAGCGTTAATTCGCCTACTTTCATTGATACTTCATAATGTTCTCTTTCGTAACCGAAAGCTCCTGCCATTCCGCAACAACCTGATTTGATTTCTTCAACCTCGTAATTGGCAGGTATTTCAAGCATTTTCTTTGTCGGCTCAGTTGATGCAAGAGATTTCTGATGGCAATGACCATGCAGTTTTATTTTTCTGCTTTCCGCTTTAAATAGGTTTTTGCTTATGTTTCCCTTTTCAAATTCGGAAGAAATAAATTCATCAATCATAAACGAACAAGATGCAAGCTTATGTG
>JBBAAT010000252.1:0-4256 GCA_041658145.1 Bacteroidales bacterium
CTGTAATATTCTTTTTGTAAAGAATAAACACAAAGTAAACCGGCATGTACCAATCTATTTTTCTTAATTCGATTGTATCTTTTAGAAAAAAGATTGGTATCAGAAGTTTATATAGAAATCTTTTGTCAGCCTGATGTAATCAGGAGTATAAGATTTGCCTTCCTTGTCAAGAATGGCTATGGTGTCGGATAAGTTTGCTTTTTTTAAACGTTCCATTTGCAAAAGTGTTCGCAGCGGTTTAGCCCCGGCTTTTGGCTCAACATGCGTGATCCGGTTTATATAAAAACCTTCAATCAGCGCAATATCACAAAACAATGACGTTATATCCGATGGTATTACAACACAAAATTTCCCATTCTTATTTAGCAATCTTAATGTACCTGATAGCAGTTCTTCAAATGAAAGGGAATCGGTATGTCGTGCAAGTTTTCGTTTACTGTCAGTGGTTTTCAATGAATTAAGAAAGTAAGGCGGGCTGCTTACGATCAAATCGTACTTTTTCGGACAGGTTTTTACATAAGCCTGTAAAGGTGCATGAATGGCTTGCAACCTGACTTTCCATGGGCTGTTTGCGAAATTTTCACAGGCTTGTTTATACGCATCGTTATCTATCTCAACAGCATCTATCATGGCATTGCTGCGCTGTGCAAGCATCAGGGCAATCACGCCGCTACCCGTTCCGATATCAAGTATGTTTTGTGCATTACATACATCAGCCCATGCTCCAAGTAAACAACCATCAGTGCCTGTTTTCATGGCGCAGTTATTATCTTCTATACTGAATTGTTTGAATTTAAAAAGCATTTTAATAAAAGAAGTTTTTGCTAAAGTTTGCAGTCCGCAGTTTGCAGTAAGCATAAAATTGCGTACTGCCCCCTGCCGACTGCCAACTGCTAACTGTTTCAGGTTTTATTACCAAGGTAGATATCGATCAATCCTTCAGGTGCATTAATGTAAATAGTCTTATTTTTTTTATCGATCTTATAGATTATTTCTTCATTTGCAGGAATCAGTATCTCTTTCGTGCCGTTTTTTATTTCGAGAAGAAGTTGCTGACATATTTCCAGAATGCTTTTTACTTCACCAATTTCCCCATGAGTATCGTCAATTACCTTGAAACCCTTGAGTTTGGAATTTGGGGCTTGGAATGGTTCGGCTTTGCTCACCACAGGTTTGGGGCTTGGGGCTTTTTGTTTGGGAAGCATTGATAAAGGGATAAATATTCTGCATTTTACCAAAGCCCTGGCTTTTTCTTCAATGTTAATATCACGCAACCTGACTATAGCGGTAAAATTTCCCGAAGGATGAATAGAGTCAATAATAAAAGGAATCAATTGTCCATTGATCTCAATGAAAACCGATTCCTGTTCAGTAAAATTTATAAGATTTTCTCCGTTTGACAGGAAGATTAGTTCACCTTTATAGCCGTGGGTTTTAGAGATATGTCCTAACTGAAAACAATCTTCCTTTTTCATCGGCAAAGGAATGCTTATGCTTCGGCTTTGGGTTCTTCGCTTGCCTGTTGTTCAGGTTCAGGAATAGTTTCTTTTGCCTCAACTTCAGGAACTGCTTCCTTTGCTTCAACTTTAGGAGACGTTTCTTTTGCTTTGACTTTAGTAACCGCTTCTTTTACTTCAACTTCAGGAACTGCTTCTTTTGCCTCAACTTCAGGAACTGCTTCCTTTGCTTCAACTTTAGGAGACGTTTCTTTTGCTTTGACTTTAGTAACCGCTTCTTTTACTTCAACTTCAGGAACTGCTTCTTTTGCTTCAACTTCAGGAACCGTTTCTCTTGCTTCAGCTTCTTTTTCTTTTTCTTTTACAAGGCTTTTGGCACGTTTTGCTGCAAAAGCTTGTTCTCTGTCTTCATTTATTTTAGCTTCAACTTCAAGTCTTTTCTTTATTTCAGACTTTGATTCCTGGGCTTTCTGATTAATTTTGCTTGAAATCTTAGCTTGTTTTTCAGTTAACCATTGTTCGAATTTTGCTTCAGCAGCTTCTTTTGTAATCGCTCCTTTAGCTACACCTTTCAACAGGTGGTTTTTATAAAGCACACCCTTGTAAGAAAGAATTGCTTTTGTGGTTTCGGTAGGAGACACTCCTTTTTGCAACCATTCCAGAGCCTTGTCCATGTCAATGTCAATGGTTGCCGGAATTGTCAAAGGATTGTAAGATCCTATTTTTTCAATGAATTTTCCATCGCGTGGTGCCCGACCATCCGCAATTACAATATGGTAAAAAGCTTGTCCTTTTTTACCAAATCTTTGTAATCTCATTCTCGTTGCCATAATTCAGATAAATTTTTATAATTAGAATTTTTTAATTGTGGGTGCAAATATCTGAATTATTTTGATAATAAAAAACTTTGATTAAAAAATTCGTAAATCTCTATACATATCCTCATCCCCGCCCGAACGACAAACATCGTTCTGTCGGACGGGCTTCCTCAAATCCAATTTTTTCTGACTCGTGGTTAAAAAAGTCCATTAAATCAGGTTGTTCCAGACTTATTATTTTTTTTATTAACAGGTGGATTTTTATACTTGTTTTTGGTTAATTTTACAAAAATAAAATTTTAAACAGTATTATATTTCCTATTGAACGTATATTATGCCTGATTTTACTCATTTACACGTACATACACAATATTCCATCCTCGACGGAGCATCTGATATAAAGATGCTGATGAAAAAAGTTAAAGAGTATGGAATGAATTCCATTGCAATTACCGATCATGGAAATATGTTCGGTGTGCTTGAGTTTCTGAAAGCAGCCAAAAAAAATGATATAAAACCTATCCTCGGCTGTGAGATGTATGTGGCTGAAGGAAGCCGTTTTGAAAAGAAAGGCCGCGAAGACAGAAGCGGTTACCATCTTATCCTTTTAGCCAAAAACCATAATGGTTATAAAAACTTATCAAAATTATGCTCTCTTGGGTTCAGAAAAGAGGCATTTTATTATACGCCCCGAATTGATAAGGAATTACTGCGTCAGTACCATGAAGGCTTGATCGCATCCACCGCATGTATAGGCGGTGAAATACCTTCGCTTATCCTGAGTCATGGGCAGGAAAAAGCCGAAGCCGCTTTGAAAGAATACTATGAAATATTCGGTGAGGACTTATACCTTGAACTGATGGACCATGGCATGACCGAGCAGCATGAGGCGAATAAAATTTTACTGAAGCTTGCTTCGAAATATAATATTAAAACTATCGCAACTAATGATGCACATTTTGTGAACGCAGATGATGCCAAAGCTCATGATATCCTTGTCTGCCTGAATACAGGGAAGGATTTTGACGATCCAAAAAGGATGAAATATACAGGTCAGGAATATCTTAAAACACCTGATGAGATGGCTGCTTTGTTTTCTTATTGTCCAGAAGCTCTTCAGAACACACAGGAAATAGTTGACAAGATTGAAAATTACGATTTGAAGCACGATGTGATTTTACCGTCTTTCCCTCTCCCCGCGGGTTTTAATGATGAAGATGAGTATTTGAGCCATCTTGCTTACGAAGGAGCCGAGAAACTTTATCCGCAACTTACAGATGATATTAAAAAAAGGCTCGGCTATGAGCTTGAAGTGGTCAAAGACAAAGGTTTTGCCGGATACTTCCTTATTGTGCAGGATTACATTAACGAAGCGAAGAAAATGGGCGTAGCGGTGGGACTTGGTCGTGGCTCTGCTGCCGGTTCTGCCGTTGCTTTTTGCGTTGGCATAACAGGGATAGATCCACTGAAATATAACCTGCTTTTTGAACGTTTTCTTAACCCTGAAAGACCCTCCATGCCTGATATTGATGTGGACTTTGATGACGACGGAAGAGAACGTGTGAAAGATTATGTCGTGAAAAAATATGGGGCGGATAAGGTTGCCCAGATCATCACCTTTGGCACAATGGCTGCCAGGTCTGCTATTCGCGATGTTGCCAGGGTATTGAAACTCCCGCTTTCCGAAGCTGACAGGCTATCCAAGTTAGTGCCGGCAACAGCAGATATAAGCCTGAAAAAAGCTTTTGCGGAAGTGCCCGAACTTCGGGATGCTAAAGCAAACGGAAGCCAGCTTGTTCAGGATACACTTAAGTTTGCAGAACAATTAGAAGGTTCAATCCGCCACACCGGAGTGCATGCCTGCGGGATAATCATTGGCAGGGACGACCTGATAGACTATTTACCACTCAGCTCTGCAAAAGATACTGATCTGATGGTTACTCAATATGAAGGGGAACAGGTTGATTATGTGGGCATGTTG
>JBBAAT010000253.1:0-4247 GCA_041658145.1 Bacteroidales bacterium
TTGCAAAGTACTCCATCACAGGTATTTTATCTGGATTGGCAGCAATATTACGGTGAATTTCATCAGGCACTATATAACATTTTGCATTGGGATATCTTTCAGCAATCCAATTACAATTACTTGGTCTTTCTTTAATTTGATTCCATTCAACATAAATCAATTCCGGATTTGGCAGATGTTTTAAATTCCAATCAAGTGTTGTTTGCAGGCGCAAAGAAAAATCACCACCGTAATTATCATTTCTTCCTACAACAATTACAGAGATACTGTTTATTTTTTCTTTTTTTGAAAAATCAAGAAGTCGCTTTACGTCCCAGCATAGTTTCAAATATTGCTGATGAAGAAAATTGATTCGCCAATTTATTGCTGCTCTTATCATACTCTTAGAAACTGTTTAAATTTTAGCAAAATATTTTATAGGGTATTGATTTTCAACATCTACCCCTACCCTAAAGGGTGTGTTGAAAATCAATTTGCACCCTTTAGGGTTTGGGGTAAACAAATTGATTTTCTTGAAATATATCATAAAATACAAATTTTAAAATATGAAATTTAAACATATTCTCAACGCTTGTACTTTCCTAAAATGAGTTTTGTAATTACCCTCAGCGCTCCATTGCTTCTTCTTAAATCATTTCCTATCTGAATTTGTTTTGAATCTGTGATAGGAGGAACAAAATTGCGATTGGCAAAACTCTGTGGTATTTGTTTTTGTTTTTCATAATCAGCAAAAATATTCTGATTATTTTTTTCAAGTATTAATCCAAAAACATCTGATGCAGAATTGCCCATTTTTAAAAACCTTTCTTTCGTCCAAAGATAATTGAAAGAGCCGCAAATGGTTAGTCCGCTATATTTAATAATGTCCAAGGGATTGGTAAGAGGTAATTCAATTCCGATATCCATTGTAATAATCAAACGTCCACCCGGTTTCAATATTCTAACCATCTCGCGAATACATTTTTGCCATACAGCAGGTTCCTTAACGTGTTCCAGTACGCCTATGCAAAAAACCCTGTCGTAACTTTCATCCGCCGCATCAAGCATAGTCATATTATTGCATTTGTAATGTATTCCAATACTATTAAGCAGTGCGCTATTAGCGCCAAAAGTGGAATGAAAATTGCTTCCTTTAATTTCATCCGGGTCGAAACCTGTTACGCAATCTTTGCCTGTCACTTCAGCAAGATAAATGGTGAAAGGAGAAGTTCCGCAGCCAACATCAGCACACTTCATTCCTCGTTGAAGTTCTGCTGATAATATTGCGAACGGATATTCCCACATTCGGGAAACATATACAGAAGGTTTATCAAATAAACCCTTGCTCCATGGGAAGCGCTGTTCATTTATTTCCGAATGATCGCTAAGATTAAATTTTTTGTTGATTTCAATAAGATGCCCATTGATAGCATTAAATTCATCGCAAAAAATTTCCTCTTTGGTTGCAAAACGAGATTGAATCATCATATTTCTTTTTATATTTCCCAATAAGAAGCTGTAATAAGCAATCCTTCACTGCGTTTATTCCATTCTTCTGCTTTTTCTTGTTTAGGGATAATCTCAATTGTTGCTACAAAGGGTAAATACTCAAGCATACCTTTTGCACATCTTGCTCCCAAGTTAAGATTATATATCCCCGCTTTAAGTTTTGGATTAAATGTAACTGTAATTTTTTTTTCCGAAACAGAAAGATTATGGGTGCCAAATAATTCTAATTTGAGATATTTTTTTTATTTTCTCTTTATATTTTACGGGTAATATTTTTTTGATAATATTTTTCATACTCATGAAATATTAACTGTGTAATTTAATAAAATATTTAAAGTAAGGACTAAAATAAATCTTCAGTAGCTCTATTGTACCTGAAAACTTTTTTGATCATCCTTTTAACAATGCTGGGGGTTTCTGACTTCACGGCTTTGTATAGGAAAATTAGCACCTGATATACTACCATACACAACCTGATTACCATGGGTTCCGGACTTCCCCATTTTTTAGCCCGCCGCAATAAACGCTTTGCTGTTTTATGGCGCGGGTTAGTAAAAAGAACAAGCTCGGCTGTTGCATACCATTCATCTCTCAGAGGAGGCGGACTTTTCCGCAGAGCACAAGCCCATTTAAAATACCCACGCGCATCCATTTGGCGTAAGAGATTTATTTCATTTACAGGGGTGGGCAATACAGGACGCCCACGCTTGAATAGATCATCCTCAATCTCGCGGAAAACTCTGCTGAGTTGAACTTGCCCGGTATATTCACGCTGGGCTCGTAAGTATCCACATTCAGCTATTTGCTCGCGTTCATCCGAGTGTTTAAGATAGTACTGAATTTTTTCGGCAGCCTCCTGGGCAGTTTCAAAGCATTCTATTTCGCGTCCAATTTCGAAGTAATTCTCCAGTCCGGCAGCATATTCTGTAAGCAGAAACCCACCACTGAGGGTAACTTCGAAAACCCTGCCCGTAATATGTCTATCAGAAGTGCTTGCTGGACCTTTTGTGAAATTAAGGTTGATTCTTGACTGATTGTAAATTTTTACTATCTTACTGAAATGGATCTTTTGCTCATATCCTCCTCCGAGATACTTAATATCACCACCATGGTTGGAGATATTGGCAAAATACTCGAGCCGATTGCTATACGTTCTGCCTACAAAAGTTGCGTTATATAATTTCTCAACACCTTTAAGTTTACAAAATATTGCCGGATTTGTCGGCAAGGGCGTCCCGAGAATACAACGCGCCCCCAGGCTTTCATACGCCGCAACAATACCACCAGGTATATCCAAACCGGAAACAAAATAATCTATGTATGGAATCATCCATCGCGATACGGCTTCGAAATATGAATCTTCGTCAAAGAAGTAACCTACAACGACACAACCAATTTTACGCAGAGCAGTCAACGTTGCCTCCGTTATAATTCCTATAAAAGTGCACGGATAAATAACATATTTTGGATGATAGATTTCAGCAATCTCGATAATTTCACGATTAGCCTGGCATATCCCACCAATATTTGCACCGCGAAAAGTGTCGTATCTAAGCACATTTGTAAAAACCCGGCACATTGGGTCATACCAGTTGTCGTCTATATCAGCAGTACACTTGAGATTAATCCACTTTTTGCCTGAAAAACCCACCAATCTTTGTTGGTCGGTAAAAGTAAGAAACAACACTGACGCATCAATCATGTCACTTTTCCCTTTCTTAAACTCTTTATTAATACACTTGATCTAAACATTTTTTGTTGGGTAAAACCATAGACCACTTGTTTCGAAAATGGAAAAACTTCAATATTCATTGAAATTATAAAATGTATTTATTATTATAATTTATTCAAGTTTCGCATGTCCAATCTAAGCGGCATTAGCTAAGGATTTATTCAACATTTTTAAAAGTTTATTTTCGGAGTTAGTATCTTGTATAATGTTTTTCATAAAATCCATCATGTCTATTTCAGCATAATCCGCTATAAGGTTGATTAATTCAAGGAACAATAACCATAATTCATACTATACATTTCATTGCTGTTGTATGAATGCCGCAGTTGAACTAAGTGACAAACATCATCAATTGCATTTTTAGGATGGCATTTTACTAATTCCAAAGGACCTGATGTGATTTTGTCGAATTTGCTTTTCGGAAATACACCCGTTAACGATTGCTCTCCAAGATGTAACATGGAAACAAAATTATCGTTGCCACAAATCCTGCAATGAGTTATTTTTCGGTACATATTATTTACATTTACAGCGTATTCGGATGAAGAGCAAATTTAATAATAAATTTCATTTGGTGCGATGAAACAACTGCTATCATATTCTCAACCCTTGTATTTTCCTAAAATGAGTTTTGTAATTACTCTCAGCGCTCCATTGCTTCTTCTTAAATCTTTTCCTATCTGAATTTGTTTTAGATTGGTGATATCCGGAACAAAATTGCGATTGGCAAAACCCTGTGGTATTTGTTTTTGTTTTTCGTAATCAGCAAAAATATTCTGATTATTTTTTTCAAGTATTAATCCAAAAACATCTAATGCAGAATTGCCCATTTTTAAAAACCTTTCTTTCGTCCAAAGATAATTAAAAGGACCGAAAATGGTTCGTCCGCTATATTTAATAATGTCCAAGGGATTGGTAAGAGGTAATTCTATTCCGGTATCCATTGTAATAATTAAGCGGCCACCTTGTTTCAATATTCTCACCATTTCGCGAATACCTTTTTGCCATACAGCAGGTTCCTTAACGT
>JBBAAT010000254.1:0-4237 GCA_041658145.1 Bacteroidales bacterium
ACTGAGATCTTTCTTTATCTGCGATAAAAGAAATCGGCAAGGGATGATTATTAGAATTAATCTTTGCAACAACTTTTTCCTGTAACCAACCATGATGTTCTTTTTTAGTAATTCCAAACAGTTTAGCTTCTTTTTTAATCCTATTTGCTACTTCTACTGCTATTTCTATGCCTTTTTCAGGAATTGCCCTGCCAGCCCACATGATCGTTTCTCCACCTTCCGAATTAAATTTGAATGTTTCAGTATCTATTCCGTGATAAATTGTTGCTACATAATTCAAATCAGGCAATATCTTTCTTTGGGCATTGCTAACAGAGACAAAGAAAACATTTTTATTTTGCTTGAACAAAGAGAAATATTTTCTTGTAAATTCCGCATCTATTATATGATGTAAGGTAATCAAAATAGGTTTTTTAACAAAAGGGACGAAGGGAAGCACAATATCCCCATCGCCAATATTAATATGGTAAAGATCAAAGTTATCTTGCTCAGATATCGCCTTGGAGATAAGGGCTAACTCAAAAATAATATGTTTGCCGTTTAAAATAACATTTTTGTCTGAGAAAGAAGGATTAGAGTCGATACTTTCAATCTTTACTGGTAGTCGGGATGCACCTGAAGCAAAAGCGGTTATGTCTAAATTCTTGTTTTTGGCATACTTAACTAAGTTATTTATCAGGATATAAGAAAATATCTCCGTTCCTTTTTTGGTTTTTTTATCGATATTAAAGTAATTTGAACATACTATGGCAATTCTCATAATAGAAATTGTGATACTTATCCTAAATTCACCATCGTTTTTAAAAACTCTGCTGACCAGCGATAGGCATTATGATTTTTTACCGTTTCCCGTAATTTTTTCATGCGCTTTGTTTGCTCGGAAGGAGGCATTTCTAAAGCAGTATGGATAGCTTCAGCGGTCTGTTCTCCGTTATAAGGATTAACAATTAAAGCATCTTTTAACTCTCTTGAAGCGCCTGTAAATTGACTTAGAATAAGAACGCCCTTCTCGTCGCTTCTGCTGGCAACAAACTCTTTGGCGACCAGATTCATTCCATCATGAAGAGAGGTTACTAAGCAAAAATCAGCCAGTTTATAAAATTGGTTGATTTCTTCATGGTCATGATGTCTTTCTATCAAAAAGATTGGTTTCCAACCTTTAGCGCTAAATAGTGTGTTTATTCGCTCAACTTCCTTTTCTACTTCTTGGGCAAACTCTCGATATTTCTTTATTTTACTTCTTGAGGGTGCGGCAATCTGAATAAAAGTAAAATGACCTTGGTAAGAAGGATACTTCTTTAGAAAAATTTCGATTGCCTTCAGGCGTTCAAGGATTCCTTTGGTATAATCTAATCGGTCGACTCCAACGCCAACGAGTTTTGTAGCAACGCCCAAATTTTTTAAGAGTTTTTGACTATTATATTTTTCTTCCTTATCTCTTGCTTGATATTCGTAGCCGTTGGAAAAAGCAATACTGATAGGAAATGGTTTAATAAAAGACACATGTTCGTTTCGAGTAACGGTAAATTGTTCAAAATCAATTAAAGACTCAAGTTCTCTCCCGACAGTTTCAATAAAATTGTTACAGTGAAGTTGCGTATGAAATCCTACAAGATCCGCGCCCAACATTCCGTCTAAAATCTCTTTCTTCCAAGGACAGATGCTAAAAGATTCTGCACTTACCCAAGGGACATGCCAAAATAAACCTATTGTCGCATCAGGTCTACTTCTTTTTATCATTCTCGGCAGTAATGCAAAATGAAAGTCTTGAATGAAGATAATCGGTTTTTGTAAGTTTCTTATTTCCGAAAGGACAGTTTGAGCAAATTTTCCGTTTACCTTTTTATATTCTTCCCAATCTTCTTTCCTGAAAATCGGTCGGGTATGTGCTATGTGGCATAATGCCCATAATCCCTCATTGGAAAAACCATAATAATGTCCTTTTTCTTCTTCCTCTGTCAACCAAACCCGCTTGAGGGTATATTTAGGTTCATCAGGTGGAACTTGCAGTCTATTGTCTTTATCAACCACGAGTCTATCGGCATCTCCACTTCCATGGGCAATCCATGTCCCTCCGCATGCCTGCATGATAGGCTCGATTGCCGTTACCATACCGCTTGCTGGAAAATAATAGTTAATTTTATTACCAACTTTGGTGTGAATATAAGGTTCTCTGTTGGAAACAACAACAATTGTTCTATTTTGGAGAGTATTTTTGACGAATTGTTTTAATCTTTCAGCTGTCCACGGGGAATCTAATTTTTCCAGGTTTGCTTTTGCTTCTTCGCCAGCTGCGAGTCTTGCTTCTAAAAGACTCCTTCTAATATTTGCTACCTCTTTTGTGATCGGTTGTAGGAATAACGAATTTGACAAAAGTTTATTTGTATCACTATTTCCTATCCTTGCTGATTTTAGCGACTCTGCCAGGCTTCTTACGGGTGCGAAGATTAACCAACGGATAATAAGAGAAATTGCTATGGTAAGAAGAAATATCTGCAGAAATAATCTTATTAAACTGTTTTGCCATATTTCTGTAAGTCTGCTGTCGATATAACCTGCATTTTGGGCAATCATCAGCGCTCCAACGACACTTTTTTCTTCATGAAGGGGAATTGCTAAAAGATATGTCTTTTTATCTTTAAATTCAACAAAGTCTCCATTTGCCTTATCCTCGTCCATGGCATCTGTAGCTATTTGTTGAGCCTTAGATATTTCTTTTGGAAGGCTGGATGACATAGCATTGATATTTCCTTTATGGTCATAGATTGCCATGCCTGCAAATCGCTCCCTATCAGCAAACTTTTCAACGATCGTCTGAAGGTATTCGTCTGACTTGTTAATGAAATTTGGTTCAATCGTTTCCCGAAAACTTTCTGCAAGAAGGGTAGAACGATGTTGTAAATCGACAGTCAGTCTTTCTTCCTCATTTTTTACCTGATTGAAGGTAAAAGTAACAGCAATAAGACTAACCGTCAAAACAATGATGAAGAGCGCGGTAATGATTTGTTTCATAATCCTATAGACTTAGATTTTACCACATCTTACTTTCCTAATCCTGTGAATTAGCATTATTTGAAATTGATTCCCTTTTCAACAATAGCTTTTGTTTTTTATTCCGTTCTGTTCATAAAGCGGTTTGTTTAATTATAAACTTCAGGAGGTGACACGGAGTGAACGATTCTCCTAAGTTATCTCTCTGTGATAATTCTTGATTTCCTTAATTTGAAGCTAAAAATCTATTTACTTCCTTTGTTGTAAGTTCGGGGTATTCAAGCTCTGTTGCCCAGTCAGTTGTTCTATAATCATACCATCGTTCAAGCAATAATAAAATCACCCACCATCAAGGTGGGTGATTTTATTATTGTTTTTTAGGGGGAGCGAGTGAACTGCTTCACTCGCGTTGGGACGAGAACGCCGGAGCAATGTCCGCCTTGGCGGATGGGGTAGTTTATCCGCCGGTGGCGGAAGTTCACCCCCGAAGCCATACCAAAAATCCCCAATAGATATTGGGGATTTTTGTATAGGACAAATGAAGGTTAGAGCCTAATGATTATATAATGTATAATAAATTTATGAAAAAGTATAAATTAGGATTTATTGGGCTAGGCCAGATGGGTAAATATATGGCCAAAAATCTCATTAAAAATGGCTATAAAATTACTGGTTATAATCGCTCCAAAGAAGTACTAGATGAATTGGAAAAATCTGGTTTAGGTGTTGCTAAAAAACCAATACAAGTAGCCTTGGAAAGTGAGATTGTAATTTTAATGTTACCTAGCTCAAAAGAAACTAAGCAAGTTATGTTTGGTAAAAATGGATTACTCGCAGGCCTAAAGAGAGGGCAGATTGTAATTGACATGAGCACTTCTAATCCAATGGAAAGCCTGAAGATAATGAGGATATTAAAAAGGAAAGGAGTTGTTATGTTAGATGCTCCAGTATTGAGAGGGCAGAAGGCGGCAGTAAAAGGTACTTTGTCAATTATGGTAGGGGGCGACAAAAAAGCTTTTCAAAAATGTTTACCAATTTTTAAATCTATGGGTACATTTGTTATACATCTGGGGTCCTTTGGTTCAGGTCTATATGTTAAAGCACTTAATAATTTTATTTTTGCCATGAATTTATTAGCCAGTACTCAAGGTTTAATAATCCTGAAGAAAAACAATATAGATTTACGTAAAGCTGTTGAAGTAATATCCGAAAGTTCTGGGAATAATAGCGCCTTAAGTAAATACTT
>JBBAAT010000255.1:0-4194 GCA_041658145.1 Bacteroidales bacterium
CTCCGATCAGTGCATTCATCAGTGTGGATTTACCCACATTCGGATTACCAATAATATTAACAAAACCAGCTTTATGTGACATGGTAAATACATATATAGAAAAACCGGCTAAAGCCGGTTATCAATTTGTAGCGGGGATAGGACTCGAACCTATGACCTTCGGGTTATGAGCCCGACGAGCTACCACTGCTCCACCCCGCAATATAAACCTGCCTATCGGTAGGTAGGTGCAAAATTAATGATATTATTGACAATACCATGTTTTCTTTAAAAAAAGGCTAAATCCGAAATAATAAAACTTGCAAATAATGTTATAAATTTATAATTTTGACGCCTTATAATAAAAGTAAGCCATAAACCTTTAAGTTAAAAGAAGTAAAAACTAAAAACAAATTTCTATGAAAAAACTATTTACAATTGCATTATTGGTAACCTTATCTTTACCAATTTTAGCGCAAAACGACATTCCAAACTGGAGCTTTGAACACTGGGATTCTGCTTATTATCTTTCCCCAAACCATTGGGACATGACAATGGGAAAAATAACGCCTGTTAGTCCATCGCATGGTGGCCTCTGGGCTTGTAAAATAGAAAGTGATTCCGCACAACAAGGTCCCGGAGTTGTTATGGATGGTCAAACAAATGACGGTATAACTTTTTGGGGAGGGAAACCTTATTCCCAAAGACCCGATTCTGTTGAACTATATATGAAATATGATATTGCGCCTTACGATACGGCCCGTTTAGCGATAATGTTTAAGAAAAATGGAACCCCAATTGTTTATCAATTTGAAGCTCTTGCCTGGGGTTTACATACCGCTTCTTATCAGAAATTTACATGTAAAATAGATTTACCACCAACAATTGTTCCTGATACTGTTATTTTTGGAATTGTAAATTCAGATTATATATCACATCCTAACGGACCATGGCCAACATCAAATTATTTAATTATTGATGATATTACTTTTACGGGTGCTGGTATAACACAGCAACTTCCAAATAATGGTTTTGAACAATGGAATAGCACAGAAGTTTTTAATTTACAAAATTGGTATACCAGCAATAATGTAATGGCTCAATTATTAGGCCTTCCTGAACCCATGGTAAGGACAAGCGATCACACTACAGGCAATTATGGTTTATTGCTACAAAATTATGTTTCAAGTACGGATACTGTTTATGGTGCCACGTGTACTCCAAGTAGCGGACCCGACCCATGGAATAATACTCCGGCATTTGAATTAACACAACCTTTTACGTATAATACTTTTTGGTTCGATTATAAATATTTGCCTCTGAACGGAGACACGATGAGTATTAATGTTGGTTTATTTAAAAATGGGGCTGGAATTGGCGGAACTTATTTTGAAAGTGGTGCTACTGTTACCAATTGGACAACCGTATATTTACCATTATATTATAACCCTGGTTTTCCCCCCGACCCCGACAGTGCAAAAATATATATATGTGCATATAAGAGTGATAGCGCCAGCGTTCCTCAAGGAAACTCAAAATTATATATCGACAATTTAAGATTTGGCTATGCTGCCGATGTTAAATCTCAAACTGAGTTAAATACTGGCTTTTCCGTTTATCCGAATCCATTCAGTTCCATTACAACAATTAATTATCAAATAAAAAACAATGAAAAAGTTGTAATAAAAGTTGTGGATGTTTTAGGAAAAGAAGTCGCTGCTTTGGTTAACGAAACAATGCCAAAAGGCAATTACCGCGTAACATTTGATGGCTCTGATTTAACAAAAGGTATTTATTTCTGCCGGATCAAAGCCGGAAGCTATACCGAAACTAAAAAGTTGGTGTTAGTGAAATAACAACCGGGACAAGATATTCCCATATTACTGAAGAAAAGCGATACATTTTGTGTCGCTTTTTATTCGAAAAAATGAAAGGAAGCAGTATGTGATCAAAGCCTGTACAACGCAGACTATTTTATTACTACAATTTTCCCCTCCGCTGCTTCCTTTCCTGCCTGAATCTTATAAAAGTAAATACCAGGATTAATACCTGATCTGTCGAAAACAATTTCGTGCCGCCCTTTCGAATTGTATATATTTTCAGAAAGATTAGCAATTTCTTTTCCAAGTATATTATATACGTTTACCCTCACAAAATCGTTATGCTGCAACGTATAAGAAATAGTAGCTTTACTGACGACAGGGTTTGGAAAAACAGAACAATCAAAAGAATTGATATTGTTTTCTCCGACAGAAGCCTGGCTCATAACAAATTGAATATTGTCAATCCATACGTCAGAACTAATATGTGCAGTACTGCCATATTTGTCAACAAGCCTGAATTCCATAGTTTGAATTGTATTCTGATAATTTGAAACATCGAATGATAATTGTATCCAGTTAGCCATTTGTGTGGTAACCCAGATATCATTCAATACAACATTCTGATTGAATAAAACCATCATTTTATCAACATTCGGGGGCGATCCGCTGCTGTCGCCGGTATTAACAATAAAATCGGATACTATTCTTTTCGCGTCAGACGGAATATAAAACCTATCGTGTATTTTGTAATTATTTGATGAGTTTAATTGAAGATGGAGTTGGTCAATTTTTGCATCACCACCTCCGCCATGATACCACCAACCGGCTATAGCATCAGAAAATGTGGTAGAACCCCGTTCAAAATTGCCATTCAAAATACCATCTGCCTCAAATGTAAAAAAAGGAGTTCTTTGGATACCCAAAACCGGCGGGCGATAATCACTGCCGCCACCTGATAATGCAAAATAAAAACCTGTGTGTATAGTTGTATCTAAAATAGTTTGAGCATACCATTCGCGAATAGCGGTATGTCCGATTGTGCCGAGGTACTCGGAGTAAGTACCGTTAACGGCTCTGCCGGAAACATCAAACAGGGTATTGTTTTGCCAGTAAGAATCGGCCCAGCCAATTCCGTTCCAGCCTTCAACACCGGATTGTATAGAATCTGGATTACAATCATAATCTGAGCAAATACCTGCTCCTCCCCAGTCATGCGCATCTATATAAGTAACGTGTTCAACAGGGAACCCTGCAACCAAAAGCCTTTCTACAGCTTCGCTGTTAACAGCGCATCCACGGCTATGTCCTATAAAATGAAGAGAATCAAGGTTGAAATCGTTTTGCTGATATCCTTTCATCAAAGCAGCAAACAAAGCAGCTCCTGCACTTTCCGAAAACCCACTTTGCAGATCATTGCTTTCGGTCATCCAATCGAAAAGTAATATTGTTTTATTACCCGAACCAACTCTATAATCAAAATTTCCTGTAGTTTTATTATATGCCCTGACTACCCCATCGCCAACCCTTTGCCTGATAGTATTGGCCATATCAAGCATCCACCCGTCAATTGCCCCCCCATCGCTTGTAAATCCGTGGGTAATTATGGTGGTTTGTGCAAACAATCCATTTACCATAAATGAAATCAATAAAATAAAAAAAAATATCCGTTTCATTTTTGTCAAGTTTAATAATAAATGCAAATTTAAGAAAATAATCAATTGGTACAATTTTTTTTGCCTTAGTATATTTATAGAAAACAGCTGTCCAACAGGGTAAAATATAAAAAAATCTCAGATTAATGGATATTCAGTTATGGCTGCATATTTTACGGTTAAATCATGCTATTTAATCCTTATCAACAAACACAGTATCAAATTGAAAATAATATGCATTAAAAAAAATTTGATTTGATCAGGTAATTTTCGTATTTTTATACATTAATTTGTTCAAACGTACTTTATTGTATATTTTTACGTTGGATTTTAATCGGATTTCTGATTAAAGGATGTTGAAAAAATGACGACAAAAAAAATTTTCACCTGTAGTTGCTTTCTGCTATTTGCATTAAGCCTTTTTGCCCAGACGCCAAAATACAGCAATGAATTTTTAGCTATTGGTGTGGGCGCTAAAGCGCTTGGTATGTCGAATTCCAATACATCAATTGTTGATGATGTTACCTCCGGTTATTGGAATCCTGCAGGATTGGTGCAGGTTAAATCAAATATCCAGGTGGGTATTATGCATTCAGAATATTTTGCCGGAATTGCAAAATATGACTATGCTGCTATTGCTGCAAAAATTGATGAAACAAGCACAGCAGGTTTTTCTTTCATTCGTTTTGGCGTGGATGATATCCCAAATACCACCGAACTTATTGATGCTGAAGGAAATA
>JBBAAT010000256.1:0-4192 GCA_041658145.1 Bacteroidales bacterium
TAAATGATTTTTATATGAAAAATTTTTATTTAAAATCAATTGCACTTAAAAATAAATGCTATGAAATATTTTATATTTACAACTTTAATGTTCCTTTTCGCTATACGCATCTTATGTCAGACATGTAGCGGCACTGTAGTTTTGACAGCACCCTCAGATTCAATTGATGACGGTAGCGGATCATCAAACTATAGTAATAATTTAGATTGCGGTTGGTTAATTCAACCGCTAAATGCAACTGTAATAAAACTGTTAATTTATTCTACACAACTTGTTTGTCATGGTCAGGGAGGTGATACAGTTGCTGTGTATGACGGGACGAATAGTCAGGGAATTTTATTAACAAAAATTTGGCAAAGCCTATTAGGCGGGGATACTTTAAAAGCCTATAGCGGTTCTATGTTTATACATTTTACTACCGATGCAGACACTACTTGCGGTGGGTGGGATGGCGTTTATGTATCAACCTCAGCGACCGGAGTTAAAGAGAATGATTATACCGACTATAATATATTTCCGAACCCCACCAATAATAAGATCATCATCAAAATGCAAAATACTTCTTCTACCCAAAAGAATTTCAGTTCTATTTATAATATACAAGGACAATTATTATTGCAAGATGAAATAAAGCAAATAAGGACAGAAGTTGACATTTCAAGTTTAGAAAAAGGATTTTACTTTATAAAAATTGAAAGTGCAGAAAATACGATTGTCAAAAATTTTATAAAAGAATAAAAAATGAAAAAACTTTTACTCATTTTATTAATTGCAATTTGCGGAATAGCGAACGCTCAGTACACCAAGCTCCTCGACTTCGGTGGCGCTGCAAACGGACAGCATCCTCATGGCTCTTTTATTTCTGACGGAACCTTTCTCTATGGAATGACAGAGCAAGGCGGCACAAACGGTTATGGAACCATCTTTAAAATAAAGCCCGATGGAACCGAAGATACCGTTCTACATAGTTTCGGCTACAACGACATAAATGGAAGTGAACCTATGGGCGACCTTGTTTATGACGGAACCTTTCTCTATGGAATGACTTACCAGGGCGGCACAAACAATCTGGGTGTCATCTTTAAAGTAAAACCTGATGGAACAGGCTATGCCAAGCTGCTCGATTTTTCAGGCACTGCAAACGGAAATTATCCTAATGGCTCTCTTATTTATGACGGAACATTTCTCTATGGAATGGCATTTGGGGGCGGCACAAACGGTGATGGAGTGATCTTTAAAATAAAGCCCGATGGTACAGGGTATTCCAAGCTCCTCGACTTTGCTGGCGCGGCAAACGGACAAGGTCCTCCGGGTTCTCTTATTTCTGACGGAACATTTCTCTATGGGATGACACAGACAGGCGGCACAAGCTATATGGGAGTCATTTTTAAAATAAAGCACGATGGAACAGGTTATGCAAAGTTGCTCGACTTTTCTGGCGCAAACGGAAATGTACCTACTGGTTCCCTTTTTTATGACGGAACCTTTCTCTATGGAATGACAAATCAAGGCGGCACAAACGGTGATGGAGTGATCTTTAAAATAAAACCTGATGGAACCGGCTATGCCAAGCTGCTCGATTTTTCAGGCACTGCAAACGGAAGTTTTCCTTGGGGCTCGCTTATTTCTGACGGAACATTTCTCTATGGTATGACAAGCTATGGTGGCTCAAACGGTGTTGGAGTAATCTTTAAAATAAAGCCTGATGGAACCGGCTATTCTGATTTGTTTGATTTTGCAAATGATAATGTACATGGATATGTTCCTCTTGGCTCTCTTATTTCTGACGGCAGCTTTCTATATGGAATGGCATCCAGTGGTGGCACAAATGGTGTTGGAGTCATCTTTAAGTATGGTATTGCCGTTGGCATAGCCGAGAACAATGCGGAAACAGATTTTACTATTTACCCTAATCCTGCCACCGATAACCTCACAATAGAATGCCCGCAGCAAACAGTAATTGAAATATTAAATATACAAGGACAGCTAATAAAAATCCTTACAGCAAACGGCAATAAAACAAGTGTTGATGTTTCGGCATTTCCAAACGGGGTGTATATTGTAAAGGTGGAAATGGAAAATGGGATTATGGTTATGAAGTTTGTGAGGGAATAAAGAATAATCGAACAATTCAGCAATTAAAATTATGCCTAAAATCCTCAAATGATTTATAACTCATTGTCTCCCGCAGACTTCGCAAATAAACGCAGATGAAAAAAATCATCCCGCACATGCTGGACTGCGTAAATCAGAGGTATCAGCGGGAAATAGAAAAATTGCATTTTTTTACTTGCGGATTTTAGGTATTTTTTGTTTATTTTGATCCAACAAAAATATTTCGTAACTTGCAAAAAAAATAAACTATGACTAAGCGATATTTTTTATACATTCTTATTTTGCTGCTTTTACCTGCTTCAATAGTTGTAAACGCTCAGGGTAAATTTTTTAAAATGCCTTCGCCCATTACGGATAGCGATTATATCGCAAAGACCATTATTTTCAGGATTAACCCTGTATACAGAGCTTCTTGTAATGAGAACAGCATTGAAATACAAAAACTGAAAAATGTTTTCAATAGTATAGGCGCATATAACATTTTGAAAAAATTTCCCGGCAAAACTCCACCTAACACAAAATACAATAAATATGGAGAGGAATTAGAAGACCTTTCATTGATCTACGAACTGGAATATACTAAAGATATCGCCCTCGAAACTGCCATCAACAGCCTTCTTTCAACAAACATGCTGGAATATGCCGAACCGCATTACCTGCCTCATCTTTTATTTGTTCCCAATGATCCTTGTGCTGACACTTTAAATGCTTCTTTTAAGCAGTGGCATCTTAAAAATATCCGTGCATACCAAGCGTGGAGTATTCAACAGGGCGATACAAATATTGTCATTGGAATTGACGATACAGGCGTTGATTTGCTGCTCCCGGATCTGACAGGTAATATTAAAATAAATTATGCTGATCCTGTTAATGGCATTGATGACGATGGAGATGGTTTCAAAGATAATTATTATGGATGGGACCTTGGCGAAAACGACAGTTGTCCCCAATGGCACATGATAGCACATGGTAAGTATGTGTCTGGCTTGGCTGCTGCTTCAACTAATAATTCCATAGGTATTGCCGGCGTGGGATTTAAATGTAAATTTTTACCGGTTAAAATTGATAATGAAAACGGTTCGCTAACCATGGCTTATGAAGGTATTGTTTATGCGGTTGATCATGGTTGCAAGATCGTTAATTGTTCGTGGGGTGGTTATGGTGCCGGGCAATTTCAACAGAGCATAATAAATTATGCCGCAAATAACATGGATGCATTAGTAGTTGCTGCCTGCGGCAATTCCAACAATTCATATCCCATTTACCCTGCTGCTTACAATAATGTTTTTAGTGTGGCAGGAACAGATATTAATGATTATAAATGGACCGGTTCAAGCTATGGTATTACCATTGATATTGCTGCTCCTGGTTGTAACATATATTCAACAGGGTGTGCTGCAGTGGGTTCCGGTACTTCTATGGCTGCCCCGATAGTATGTGGCGCTGCAGCCATTCTTAAAGCTCATTTTCCCAATTACTCGGCAGCTCAAATTGCTGCTCAGCTGCAGGCATCATCTGATAATATCGATACCATTACTGCAAATATTCCTTATGCCGGATTGCTGGGAGCGGGGAGGCTGAACATGTTCAAAGCTCTCATTCAGTACAACCCGTGGATATCGATGACTTCAAAAACTGTTACTGATAATAATGACGAAACATTTTTAGGCGGAGATACACTTCGGATTTCCGGGGTATTCAAGAATTATCTTGCACCATCCAATAGCTTCCTGAAAGTAACGTTGAGCACACAATGCCCTTATGCAGTCATTATTGATTCTTCTTCTCTCCTTGGTGTGATCAACACTCTTGGAACAAAAGATAATTATTCCGATCCCTTTGATGTAAAACTACTGTATTCCATTCCTGTCAGTACACAGATTGACTTCAAACTTACTTTCGAAGATCAGAGTTTGAATTACCAATCCATTCAGTATTTTTCTATAATAACGAATGCAGATTACATCGATATTGATACCAATAAAGTAGGTACAACCATGACGAGCAAAGGGAAAATAGGTTATAATCAACAGGCAAGTTTATCCCAGGGGATGGGGTTTACATATAATGGCAGCGA
>JBBAAT010000257.1:0-4181 GCA_041658145.1 Bacteroidales bacterium
TTGGTGGAATCCCTACATTATCGATAAACCCTAATACAGGACTGTTAACTGGATCCCCAAATACACTCGGACGATTTGTTGTAGGAGTATGTGTTGAAGAATATAGAAATGGTGTATTTATGGATGAAACAAAAAGAGATTTTCAGTTTAATATAGTAAACTGTAGTCTTACTGTTGTATCTGCTTTTGCAGTACCAACGGCTATTTGCAATGGAAATGTTCAGTTTACTAATTTAAGTACGGGGGCGACGCACTATCACTGGGATTTTGGAATTAGTACGTTAACTAATGATACTTCTGATGTTATTAACCCAACATATACCTATCCGGGCACTGGAACTTATACCGTAACACTTATTGCATCCGATAATAATTGTTCGGACACATTATACATTGATGTAACGATCCATCCAACTCCGGTTGTGAATATAGAAAATGATACTGTTTTATGCCAACCTGCGGGTTTAACACTTGATGCAGGCAACCCTGATTTTAGTTACCTCTGGTCAACGGGAGAAACGACACAAACTATTTACGCAACTTCTACGGGAATTTATTGGGTGAGTGTGTACGACCAATATTGCAACGATGTCGATTCGGTTGATATAACAATCCATCCAAGCCCTGCTGCAGATTTAGGAAATGATACTGTTTTATGTGAATCTGCTGGCTTGACCCTTGATGCAGGCCATCCGGGTTTTAGTTACCTCTGGTCAACGGGCGAAACAACACAATCTATCCATGTAACTTCACCAGGAATTTATTGGGTGAGTGTGTACGACCAATATTGCAGCGATGTCGATTCGATAAAGGTTTCAGCTATTTTTCCTCCCGATTTGGGAAGTGATGTTAATATGTGCGGGCAGGATTATCTTGTTTTGGATGCAGGTTCTTCTATAGGAAATTTCCTTTGGTCAACCGGTGCCATTACCCAAACAATCGTTGTTACAGAGCCCGGAACATATTGGGTACAGATTTTATATCCTAATTGTTCTTTTTCTGATACAATCAAAGTAACAGAAGCAGGGTCGCTCACTATGTTTTTCCCCAATACATTCACACCTGATGGTGATGGTTTGAATGATATTTTTACAGGTATTGGTGATGGCGCTTCGTATTTTAATATGAGGATATTCAATCGCTGGGGACAGCAGATTTTTGAAACAGACGATCAATATAAGGGATGGGATGGAACATATCAAAAATGTCCTGTTCAACAGGATGTATATGTATGGACAGCTGATTTTAAAACATGCCGGGGTATGCAACATAAAATTGGTTCCGTATTAGTGTTCCGTTAATAATCTACACTTCTATCAATCTGCAAAGTTTTTTACTGCTGATATACTCGTTCTTAAAAGGTTTGCGAAAGCAAACCTGCCTGCTGAAAGGCAGGGATAGGAACAAAATAATATTTTTTGCAAACCTGTTCCGTATTGGTATAATATTTTTTTGTACCTTTATACAACCAATTTGATATTTTTTTGCACTTTTACGTGTAATGAATGCTTTAACGGCTTATAATTTATGTTTATTGAGTGTGAAACCGAAATAAAGCTTGTGGAAGGTTGCGTGCGGAACGACAGAAAAGCACAGAAGCAATTATATTACAAATATTGTAATGCAATGTACGCTATTGCATTCAGAATAATAAAGAATGAAGATGACGCAAATGATGCTTTACAGGACGCTTTTATTCAGATATTTAAGGATATTAAATCGTTCAGGGGAGAATCTACAATCGGTGCATGGATAAAAACGATAGTAATACGTGCAGCATTAAAAAAAATAAAAAAAAATGTATTCATTGAAAATATTGACGACAGTGCGCATAATATACCGGATCAGCAATCATGTACACTCACCAGTGAATATATTGAAAAAACGATATTGTCGCTACCGGCCGGATACAGAACTGTTTTTTTGTTGATAGAAGTGGAAGGTTATACACATAAAGAAGTGGCGGAAATGATGCATATTTCGGAAGGTACATCCAAATCGCAGTTGTTTTACGCTAAAAAACATTTGAGAGAACTATTAAAAGAATTAGTATATTAAATGATGAAGTCTAATTTTGATAATATTATTCAAAAACTCTTGTCGAAGCTGCCACAGCACACACCTAGAGCGTATGTATGGCAGAAGATTAATCAGGAACTTGACGACAATCTCGCCATGTCAAGACTACGTGAAACTCTGAAAAACAACGTGTATGAGCCAAAGCAGAAGATTTGGTCCAATATAGAAGCTCAGCTCGACAAATCCATTATTAGGAAACCTTTTTATAGCAGACAGTTCTTTAAGATATCTCTCTCTTCCTTTGTACTTATCTTTATTGCAGTTTTATTCCTGTTGCTGAAAAAGAATCCTGATACCGTCCCGCTCACTGCTAAAACAGAATATCAGAATAGAAAAGAAGCCCCTTTAAACCACACAAAACCTGTTGATTTGAATAAGCCGGAAAACGGGCAAAATAAAGATGCCGGCACATGGTTGCCAAATCTAAATCGGAAATCAGATCATGGTAAAAAACAAAACCTTTCACCTGCTATAGCGAAAAATAATCCTGACATATCAGAAAATACCAATAATTCAAAACAAAATACGGTTATTGCTAACATATACGAAACTGCTATAAATAACGATTCGCAAAATTCCATTCAAAATAGCAATAAAGGTATTCAACCTGAAGAAACTCTTGCTGACAATGGCATTGCAGCTTTAGAAAAAAAAGAAGATATGATGAAAATACAGGTTATATATTGCAATGCACTACCACTTCCTTATAATTTGTCAGCCTCTTTCATTGATACCACATTTAACTCCGGAACTATGAGTTGTGGTAAACCGGCACCAGGGCTGGGACAAGGCAATGTTTCGCTCGAGTTGTCCTATTCGCCGGAAATTTCATTTGCGAAGTTATCCAATAATCCAAAAAATGATATTGGCTTGGATCTTTTAAAAAGGAACCATTCCGAATTACCGACATATTCATATACTTATGGCGCCGAGGCTAAAGTTGATTTTCGGCATTGGTTCTTCCAGTCGGGAATAAACCTTTCAAATATATTGAGTACGGCAAATTTCACATACAGATATTTCCATAATGATACAATAAGTTGGATTTTGTCTGACACTGTAATAATTAATGAACATATTGATACCACCGGCGGACAGTATGATACAGTTCCTGCTCAGATTCTGTACTCATGGCTTCCTTTTACGCAACTTAATTCGTATGACAAGGTAAAGAAGGCTACAATAGAAATAAAATACTTGCAAATACCTATCCTTGTCGGATACAGTTTTAGCACTAAAAAGATTATATATTCAGTTTCTACAGGGATATCAATAGGTTTCCCAATTTCGATCAAAGGTGAAATACTTTCACTTGCTAATAAAATTGAAGATGTGTCAAAGTTGGCAATACCCTTGCGAAAACCGGTATTTAACTATCTTCTCAGGGCGGGAGCAACGTATGTGGTTTCGTCCCGTTACAGTGTGTTTATACAACCATCATTAAGGTATAGCCTTAATTCTGTTTTTAACAAATCATATCCTGTTAATCAGAAATATACTGTACTTGGTTTAAGGATGGGATTACTTTACAGGTTTTAATTTAACAGATATGAAAAAAAAATATTTATGTATTATTATTTTTGTTTTTATTGCAGGTATTTATTTTTCCTGCAAAAAAGATGCTCCGTTGCTCGAATCCATGCAAGTTCCCAGCAACCCTGCAGTGCCACAACCAACGGAAACTCTTTATAATTATTTTGTTAATTATGATGCAGATTTCGTGAACGGGTATATGCCCGAATATCAATATTCTCATACGGGCTGCCCTGAAATTATTGCAATTAGCGGCAATTCCTATGTAATTCCGGGAGGATCAAATAACCTGGATGTAAATTTTTTCGATACCGACAATGATGTAACCGAGTTGTATTATGGAGTGGTGGGAGTATATGGCTATTATAAAATCAATATGCCACCAGGTAATTCAAACCACTTCACCTTTGTTATCATCCTTTCACAGCTGATTAAGAAAAACAACTTTATAATAGAGGTTTGCCTTAAAGATGCAAAAAATAATATCAGCAAACCATATTTCATTCCTGTTGAATTAAGAAGCGCTCAACCTGGAAAACTGCAGGTCAGCTTGTCGTTCGATCAGTCAA
>JBBAAT010000258.1:0-4178 GCA_041658145.1 Bacteroidales bacterium
TATTTTTCATAATATTTTATTTTGTTTGTTATTACAATTCTTTTATTATAAAGCGTTTTGTTGTAGTTCCCATTTTCTGACTGTTTTATTATTCAATTTCCTTTCACAATATTAAGGTCGTTTGCCCCCAGCCCTTACCAGCAAAGGCGAGTAAAAAGATAAGAAGCAATATGGGAAAGAAAGTATGCTTTGAACGGTTTAACAAGTGGCAGTAGGCAGTAGGCAGTAGGCAGGAGGCAGGAGGCAGCAGCAGGAAGCAGTTTCTGACTGCATAGTGCCTACTGCCACTGCCTACTTTGCGATGTATAAATTTACACCATGGATAGTATAATATGTTATGTAAAAGTGTATTCATGAATAATTATTTTATGATTTTACTTTTGTTCTATGTTGTACCAGTTTTTCGGTTTTATTTTTTTTCTTATAGGTGGTTTCTGTTTCGCAAACTATATTCCGGGCAGATGTTTTATCCATAAGTTTGCTTATCATTTCTATTACTTTGCGGGCATTTTCGAAGCCGGCTTTCACCAAATCAACATTTGTATGTCCTCTGTAATAAGCATCTATATGTAAATTTTCATAAATAGTGCTAACAGATGCGGTGAGCTTTCCATTTAAAGGTATTTTTTTACGAATCAAATTCCAGTAACCGTCAATAGATTTTGGTAATATTTTTCTGTCAAGTCCAATAGAAATAAAATAAGTATCCAAAGCCTTTAATGCAGCCAGATACGCCATTCCGGCTGCTTCTCTTACATATTTTGGATCTATGTACCGTTCATATTCTATCTGGCTTTTGCCCAATGTTTCTTTTGCATTAGCAAGATACCGGTATGCTTCGCTGATATTGTATTCGTTGTCTATATGTTTTGCTTTGCTCATTTTCATATAGCGACTTTTAGCTTTTTATACAAATTTTATACAAAGATAAGGTAAAAATATGATAATTCCTAATAATTATGATGTTTTATTTTCATTGTTAAATTGTTTCATTGTTTCATTGGTAATTTCGTGTATCGGGTTGCTCATAATCTAAACATTAACATGATGTTAAGGGCATCTCTAAAAACCTCATCGTCATTACGACCCAGAGCGAAACGAAGGGGAAGCAATCTAATCATTGTATTTTGGTTCGTCATTGCGAACGTAACGCAGTGGAGTGAAGCAATCTCACTCACGGTGTGATAATGAGATTACTCACAATTATTTATATTTTTATAAGGTGTTCGTGAGTCGCTTTGTTACTCGCTTTCGCTCGTGAGGTCGCTTCGCTTAGTTCGCTAAGTTGCTTCGGGCGAAAAGTCCTCGCAATGACGGTCGGTCGTACCTCCCGCAATGACGTTTTGTATTGACATTATGGACAGACACTAATTAATTTCGCAGAAACTGAATTATTTTTAGTAGAGAGTTTTAATGTATAAACACCTTTTGATAAATTCAATTCATCAGAATTTATATCTATGCTATGCTTTCCCGCTTTATACGCTTCTTCCGAAATCAGTATTTCTCTTCCATGCATATCTGCAAGTGTTATCCTGATTTTTTGTTCAGTTTTTAGAGAGAAGTATAACATCGTACTGCCATTAAAAGGATTAGGCTGTATGGAAACATTTATTCCATTTTCATTTTCATCAATTCCGGTAACACCAACATGAATATAATTAGTAAGTATTAGCGTATCATTTCCGCAAAGTGTACTGTATGCAATCAGTGTCACTGTGTAATCTCCTGCTGCGCTGTAAATGTTCCATGGACTCACATCAGTGCTGGTATTGCCGTCGCCAAAATCCCAGAAATAGCTTGTCGCGCCTGCGGAGCTATTGGTGAATAATGCGAGTGCGCTACCAACGGCCAGATTAGTGTCAGGAGTGCTGAAAGCAGCAACTGGCGAGGCATTTACGGTGATCTGCCGGGTAAGTGTATCCGATGTTACAGATCCGGTTGCAATGAGTTGTACATTAAAGTTACCTGCTGTATTGTATGTAACCAAAAGGTTAGCGAGCATACTGGTTGATGGACTTCCTCCTGTAAAAGTCCATTGATAGCTTGTTGCATTCACACTTGTATTGGTAAACTGAATGGATTCTCCTTCACAAACAGATGTGGGATTCATTGTAAATCCAGCTGTAGTTAGACTGTTCACAGTAATTCCATCGGAACTGCTTATGCATATCAGTCCTGCGCCGTTTTCAGCTTTCACGCTGAAATAATAAGTTTGTCCCGGGTTTAGCGGTAAACCAGTTTTAGTAACGGAATTTAATAATGCATTATCAGTCCAGTTCACTACATCTGTGTCCCCTGCTGTTGTTCCGATAGCGTACCGGTACTTTGCAATTCCGGAATTCGGATCACTGGATGTAGCCCAGTTTGCAGAGAGTGTGTCGGTGGATGTTGTTGTGTCCATATCACTTCCCGTGCCGTCATTCACGGTAACACATGTTGGCTGAGTCCAGTCAATGTTAAGATTGTAATAATCAATGGATGATAGATTTCCTGCAGTATCGTTAACAATTGATTTTATTTTTGCTGCCGAAGTCGAAGGATCAGGGTTTTGATAACGGATATCGTTGGTAGTCGCTGCTCCCACAGTAACAGCAACCGAAGCGTTTCTCGACCTGTAAACTTTCAGTTCGTTGATATACGCCTTGCAATGCCCTGTACGGAACGAAATATAGTTACCCTGATTGGTTAACACATTGGTATCTGTCCATGAGCTAAGGAATACATCATCGCGGTAAACATCAATTTTCCCCGTGATACGGTCGAAAATAACTTTATAATCGTACCATTGCCCTAAAGTAGTAGTAATATTATCTACAACTTTTTCCAATATAAAAGTATCGTTCTCTACTTTATAAAATTCAAGTTTGCTTGTTTCCTGGCGGAAGAAAATAAAATACGAATTTCCCCTGTTCGTTAAAGCCCCATTATCGCTGAAAAAATGAAAGCCAAATCGATGCTGACTCGCGCTGTAAGTAGCAGGATCAATCTTTGCATAAAATTGGTACATGTAGCGGTTAGAGAGATTCTGGTTTAGCGAAGCATAAATATTGGAATTATTAACAGACGTATCACTCTGAATTAAATTACCTCCGCTTACTGTCCATGTTCCACTGCTTACAGGAACTGACCATACAGAGGAATTGTATGAATCAAAATTATCAGCAAAGAAACCATTCTGTGCATTGGCATGCCACTCAGTTCCATTGTAATCCAGCACCTGGTAAAAACTTTTTTCAAGCCCGCTGCCACCGGGATTATCCGTGTCGGTAAAGTTTGCAGTAAAATCCTGTGTTTGCCAGTTACCGGTAACACTGATGGAAGTTGTTGGAGACGTAACATCGCACACGTGCATCGTAAAGGTTGGTCCATTAAAGTTACCATTGCTGTTTGTAATTCTCCAGTAATAGGTTACTCCATCCTGAAAAGTCAAAGGAGTCACTCCGTCAACATGATCAACAAATCCGGCAGGACCTGTATAAGTAGTTAAATTTGAAACCCATTTCCACCAGTAAGATGTAAAACCTGAAGAGGTAGAAACGTCAATGTGCCATCCGGAATCTGAGTTTGTCCATGAAAATGTAACCTCATTAACTGGGCATGCCGACTGTGCTGCCAGCAGGTTCGCAGGATTGTTTGGGGTAGTTCCGTTGCATTGATTAAACAGGTTGATCCATGTGGTCCATGGTAATGCGCCGGGGCAAGATGTAGCTGTGCCGGGCATTTCATTATGACCGCAAATTCCTGGTGACGTGTGAAAAGTGGCGGGAATATTATATAAATTACAAAAATAACAAACCATTGTTGCAGATGCCTGTAACATTGGGGTGCTGTTCCATAAAGCGGGATTAGCAGCTGTGGCTTCATGCTCAACACCGATAGAACGAGCATTGTTATATACTCCACTTGGGTCAGTTACTCCGCAATGCCATGCTTTATCGGCAACGAGGACACATTGTGTAATTTCTCCGTCAGATGATCTGATAACAAAGTGCGCACTTGCATTTGCGGGTGTGGTGCAATTGTGAAACCATGATATTGCACCGGCATAAGTACCCGTTCCAATATAATGATGCACCCATGTGTCTATGGAATGTGTTCGACCAGGAGTATAATTGCAAGGGGTGAGATTGGTTAAAGCAGGGCCATAATCAGCAGAACGCGGTTCTTTTGTCAAA
>JBBAAT010000259.1:0-4176 GCA_041658145.1 Bacteroidales bacterium
CGTCTTATGGATCAACGCATTCCTAATCCGTTTCAATACTTTTTCCCGCTGGGTGCTTTCTTCCATAAATCAAATCCTAATTCATTATCATTCGCTTCGCTGTCATTTACTTCGTGTCATTCATTGTCATTCGCTTCGCTGTCATTCATTGTTTTTGGTCATTATGTTAAATTAATGATGCCTGCATTCCGTGCCTATAATCCTATCCACAAAATCCTAATTTACTATTTCACTAATTTACTATATCCCAATATCAACAAATATCCCAGTATCAATAAATTTCCATCAATTCCCATTTATTTCTTTTCAAATTTATCCATTCAATTCATTCAACATTTCAAATCTTCATACTATATCTGTTTTGCCGACTGAAGGCGGTTCCTGTGAAATAACATCGGCGGGACTTTTTGCCTGAGGTTCCTTAACTTCTTTCAATTTATTTATTTCAGTATCTTCGAAAGGTCGTTCGCCAAAAATTTCCACAAGATCTTCTCTGAATATTACTTCTTTATCCAGTAAGCGGTTTGCAAGTTTCTCAAGTTTTTCTTTATTTTCAGTTAAAATAGTTTTAGCCCGATGATAGGCATTTTTCACAAGTTCGCTTAATTCTTTATCAATAGTTGTTGCTGTATTTTCGCTATATGGTTTGTTCAGCGAATATTCAGAGGCGCCTGTAGAATCGTAATAGCTGATATTTCCAATAGTTTTATTCAACCCAAAATACACTATCATGGAATATGCCTGCTTGGTTACTTTTTCCAGGTCGTTCAGTGCACCGGTAGAAATTTTCCCAAAGATAATATCTTCTGCAGCCCTTCCGCCTAAGGTTGCAGTAATATCATCGAGCATTTGTTCAGATGTAGTTATTTGTCTTTCTTCGGGCAAGTACCAGGCAGCTCCAAGCGCTTTTCCACGCGGCACAATGGTTACCTTGATAAGAGGATTGGCAAATTCCAGTATCCAGCTTACAACAGCATGTCCCGCTTCGTGGAAGGCAATCACCTTTTTTTCTTTCGGGGATATAATCTTGCTGCGTTTTTCCAATCCGCCTATAATCCTGTCGATGGCGTCGAGAAAATCTTGCTTATCAATAATTTTTTTATTATTACGTGCAGCTATCAAAGCTGATTCATTGCAAACATTGGCAATATCGGCTCCTGAGAAGCCGGGTGTTTGTTTTGCCAGAAAGTCGGTATCAACCGATACATCTAATTTCAGAGGGCGAATATGAACCTTGAATATCGCCTTACGTTCCTCAAGATCGGGCAACTCAAGATGAATTTGTCTGTCGAAGCGGCCTGCACGCATCAGTGCACGGTCTAGGATATCGGCGCGGTTAGTGGCTCCAAGAATGATCACTCCTACGTTTGTACCAAAACCATCCATTTCCGTCAGTAACTGATTCAGTGTATTTTCGCGTTCATCGTTTGACCCTGCGAGCGGATTGCGTCCACGCGCTCTTCCGATAGCATCAATTTCATCAATAAAAATAATACATGGCGCTTTTTCTTTGGCCTGTTTGAACAGGTCCCTTACACGCGAAGCTCCCACGCCTACAAACATTTCAACAAAGTCAGAACCCGACAATGAAAAGAAAGGAACTTTAGCTTCTCCGGCAACAGCCTTTGCGAGCAATGTTTTTCCTGTACCAGGAGGTCCCACCAGCAGAGCGCCTTTTGGAATTTTTCCTCCAAGATCAGTATATTTCTTCGGATTTTTGAGAAAGTCAACAATTTCCATGACTTCCACCTTTGCTTCTTCAAGCCCGGCTACATCGTTAAAATTGATGTTCACACTGGTATCTTTATCAAACAATTGCGCTTTCGATTTTCCAATATTGAAAATATGACCTCCTGCGCCACCACCCATTCTGCGCATAATAAACATCCATATTACAATCATTATCACCAGAAAAGGCAACCAGCTAAGTAATTCCTGTCCCCATTTGCTTTCGGTTTCGCTTTCAGGAGTGATATGAGAAAACCTTTTAATAATTTTTTCTTGTTCCTGTTTTGATTTATGTAAAGTATCATTTTTCAATATTTCGTTTTCTGCATCAAACAGGTCTTTTCTGAAAGATTCAACAGATGAAATCTCAAAATAAAAATGTGGTCCTGTGTTAAGAGCGCCGCCAATTCCCTTACTTACATCTTTATATTCTTTCTTGCTCAGACTATCCTTTTTTATATAAATCTCAGCTTTTTTTTCGTTGATTATAACAATCTTATCCACATCGTGTTTAGCAAGTATTTCTTTCTTAAATTTATCGAAAGAAATTTTTTCTGTAGTCCCATTCCAACTAAAAAACTGTAATGCGAGAAAAACGACTGCAAGTAACCCATATATCCAATAAAAGTTAAATCTACCTTTCGGTTTATTCTGATTGAGCATGGGGTTGAGATTTTTATTTTTCTGTGTTGTTTTTTTGTTATCTTCCATTTGTTACTCCCTATAATTAAACGTCATTCATTGTTATTCGCTTCGCTGTCATATTCGGTTGTCATTCAATTGTCACTCAATTGTCATTAGGTTGTTTTGCTTGTTTGCCGATGGAATGAATATAATTGTTCAATTTCACTCCAATATCTTTTATCTCTTTTGTGAAAAGAACAAAATTTCCCTCAGACAGTAATTTACGATTGTATGCTTTAATCAGCCATGTTTTTGTTTCATATAATGAACCTCTTGAATAATAATAAAAGTGTTTTGACTCGTTATAATGATATCTTCCAAACCCTTCACTTAAATTTGCTGCTATTGAATCCACAGATCTTACTAATTGTTTACCAATTGTATCTTTAGAAAAATAATCCCATTTAATTACTATTTCCCAAACTTTTTCACCAATTTCCATTGATTGCTGATATACTCTTAATTCTTCTAATTCCATTTTTAAATCTATTTTACGATGAATACCTATATAATGACTCTATTGTTTAACTATTGAATGACCATTGTGTGACCATTGAATGACTACTTACAGCTAATCTTCTTTAATTAGTTTTACTTCGGCGTCGGCCCACAAACTTTCTATCTGGAAAAAGTTGCGGATAGTTTCCTGAAAAATATGTACGACCACATCAACGTAATCGAGCAGTATCCATTCGGCATTCTGCACCCCCTCTCTATGCCAGGGTTTCATCCCTATTGTCGTGAATATTTCGTCTTCGACGGATTCGGCAATTGCCTGTACCTGTGTGTAAGAAGTACCGTGGCAAATAATAAAATAATCTGAAACAGCATGATCAATATTCTTCAGGTTAAGGCTAATGATGTTCTTTCCCTTCTTATCTTGCATGCCTTTTATGATAATTTCCGTTAAAAAATCAGAGGTATCTTCTTTCTTTTTTCTTTTTGCCATTCAATGTTTATATTTGTAAAGTGCAAATATAATAAATTAACCTCAATCATGATCGGGAAAAACATCATCGAAATCGAAGAAACTGACTCCACTAATTTGTATGCATCCGTTTTACTCAGGAGCAAAGAAATACCGGAGGGAACTGTTATTTCTGCTTTTCGGCAAACTTCAGGAAGGGGACTTGGAAACAATGCATGGGAAAGTGAGGCGGGAAAAAATCTTACGATAAGTATCATATTATACCCGTCTTTCCTACCTATTGAAAATCAATTAATGTTGAACAAAGTGGTTTCGCTGGGAGTTTACGATATGATCACAAAATTAATTGAGAATACAAATTCTTTAGTAAATAAAAACATAGTAAAAATCAAATCGCCGAATGATATTTATATAGGCGACAAAAAAGTGTCGGGCATTCTTATCGAAAATGCCATAATTGGAAATAAATTTCTCCATTCTATTGTAGGAGTCGGAATTAATATTAACCAGGAAATATTTCTTAGCGATGCGCCAAATCCTGTATCGCTGAAGAATATAACCGGAAAAGAGCATGGGTTGAAAGAATGTCTTGAATTACTTTGTTCCTATCTCGACAACAGGTATTCTCAGCTTAAAAACGACAATTATAAAGCGATAGATGAAGATTATCTTTCATTTGCAAAACTTGCCTGACGCCTGAAATCAAACACAATGAAGCTCCCCGCCGCAGAGCAGCGGGGTATCCTAAAACAGTGCTAATTGGTTACTTTTATGCAAAACTTTATATTCTTTTTCAAGACCTTGTTCACGAACGTACTTCGAAATACTGTTCTCAT
>JBBAAT010000260.1:0-4175 GCA_041658145.1 Bacteroidales bacterium
TATAAGTATTTTAGTTAATCCCATTAAAATTGAATCATCGAATTACAATCCAAAATTAAAAAATAAAGAATAGTTTATACTATTTCCATAAAACTCTTCTAACTTTAGGACGCAAAAATGTATTAAGTATTATAGGCGATAGGCGATGTGGAGAAATGGCATAAAGGCGTAGAGGCGCAAGGGCTGATGGGGGGAATCCATGTTAATCAGTGTTACTCTCCCACCTGATCGGAACAGTTGTGTTACTCTGTGTAAGTTCTTTTTTTGTTACACAGAAGACACAGAGATTTATTCAGTGAATATCTTCAGATAATCCAGAATAGAGTTTACATCATTTACCAGTGATGGGGCCGAGAAGGTAGCTCCTGAAAGCGCATCAATATTCTTCCTGTATTCGAAATGGGTGGATGGTTTCCCATAAAACTGCTTCAACCAGCCTTTATTTGAAATCTCATAACCGTATTCTGATCTGTATTTTAAAATTTTGATATTAATAATTTCGAATGATGAATTGACAATAACCATGTAGTCGAAATACTCAATTCTTCCTTTTGCTGAGGAGAAAATCACAATGGCCCCTTTGTTACTATTTTCAGAGTTGAAAATGTAATATTCATGTCCAGAGTTTTTCTCCAATAATTTTAATTCACCCTCCCCCAGCAGAGCAGAGATATTCTTGCCTGCAGTCTGTTTGTACTGATCGAGTAACGACTCAGGATTTATCAAATTGAAAATAAGGAATATTACTGTGAATATCATAAATGTACATTTTATGGTTAGTATTTTTCTGAAAACTGAGTGAAGCAATTCTGCTTCAAAGATCAGAACCAGACCCCTATACCTGCATTAACGGTTTTACGGATAGTTGCATCAGCAGCTGACTTTGCCAGTTGCATATCAGCTTTCAGTACTGCCCCTTCGGCAAGTTTCCAGCCGATACCAAACACAAACTCATTTACCTGGTACTTTTCCTGTTCCGTTGCACCGGGATCCACTTTGAAGTGGGTATCGTAATTCTCATATCTGAAGAATGGAGTAAGACTGTATTCTGAATCTGTTTTTTGTAAAACGTTGTAGGCTATTTCGGCGTACATTCCGCGGATTGATCTGCCAACATCGTTCCCTGTCAGGGCGTTGTACTGAGTCGTGTTTATCATTAAGGAAAGTATTAATTCACCTCGTAATGAAAGTCCACTCCTGTTATATCTTACATCAAGCCCGGCCATAGACACGCCAAGGATGGAGGAATCCGCACGTGCAACAGAAGTAACATTTGAAAGATCGAGGTTTTTATAAAGTGCAGACTCTGTCTTCCCAAAGTATCCTGAAATCCCGATCTTCAACCCGGATACACCATAATAATCAATTTTTACCGAAAGATCCGGAGATGTCATAATTGACTTTGCTCCTTTCTGACGGCCATCCCTTAGGAATTTTTCACCATTGATCAGGCCTTTGGTGCCATCATAACCTGAAAAGCCATTTACAAGATAAGCCTGATATTTAATTCCCGGACCCTGGAACCGTCCGGTAAGACCGATGCCAATCTCCCTCCATGTTGTGGGAACGATAATATTGTCAACAGTCGGTCTGTTAACACCATTGAATGTAGTGGGTTCATGGTATTCATTTATAATACCCATCGGAATAAGTATCAAACCTGCTCTCAGGTTCAGAAAATCATTGAATGAATGATTTATGAAAGCCTGTTCTACATATAATTCCTTAACATGTTCATACTCAACCTCACTAAAAAATGATGTTTTTGAGGAAAAACTATAACCCATGCCCAGTATTACTCTTGAAACGTCAAGTGACGCATTTGTGGCTCTGTTTTCAAGGAGTTGTTTTGAAAAATCAACCTGTCCGTATCCTCCAAATTCAAGTTTACTCTCTTTTTTTGCCAGAATTTCAGATGATAGGTTTTGTGGTTCGGTGCTCTCCTGCCCTTTTACTGCCGCTAAATTGATTGTTAAAATCAAAACGAATAATAGTACTTTTCTTTTCATATATTTTTTTACGGTAAATATATTTGCTTATTTTAATTTAGACTGATTCTATTTTATGATATATATCACATTTACCATAATTTAAAGTTATCACTTGGGCAAAAGCGTTGGAAGAAAACAAAATAAATTCTATCAAGTTTGCGCCATGCCTATTTAAGAGCTATAATCTTGTCAATCCGATTTGTTTGTTTCAATTTTGTACGTATTTGTCCAGTTGCACGGATTTTTTTTCGCCTTGTTGCTAACGGTAAGCGTGTATAAGTAGTTTGCGGCACCACTTCTTCCCTGGTGTGGCGCGGTATTTGCCCTCACGGTACAGAAGCTGGTTAACCATACGAGCTCCGCGGTACAATTTTGATTACGTGCAGGTTATGTCTCTCGTTACAGAAATTTGCTTAAGAACTATGGTGCGGTCCGGCTGTATCACCCGTTTACCGTTCCCGGCTTAACGGTAGCGAATCCCGCAAATACTGTGACAAACAAATTGCATAAACCCGGTTGTTAGCAACTGGGCGTTATTATTATCACGCTTTATATCTGCATTATAGTCCTCATTTTATTAAAGAATCACTCTGCATCAACCTAACCACGAAGCACAAATTTATTTTGTTTTTTTGTGGGTTGGACAAAAAGCCCTGTGGACTAATTGGCTGGATTTTTTTTAACAAGTAAAAGACTTATAAGCCCAGATAACCGTATTCATTGAAGCAAGGTATTTTTACAGTTTAAGTTTTATCCCACCGTTTACTACAAACCCGTCAACTGGTGCGTAAATGTCCCGGAATTTTGGGTTGGTTATTGAACCTGTATAAATAATGTCAAACTTGGTCTGTCGAGTGTTTCCTAAATTTTCAAAGTTAATGAAGATTGAAAATTTTTCCCAGATTTTTTCTGCCATAAGGCCAAAAAGCCAATATTCTTTGCCGGTTGCACCATCATTTAATTTTTGTGGACTGAAATAATATGCTTCTAAACCAATTTTTAGGTTATCTTCAATTTCATACATCAATACATTATTCAGACGGTGTTGTGCTACCAATGGGTATGTTGTGGTGTTTCCATAGTAATGTTCATTTACGTCGGCCAATGTGTAACCAATGAAAAGTTTAAAAGCACCATAAGTTAATTTTACATTTGTTTCAAGACCTTTGGTGTCAATAAAACCTTTTGGTTGCTGAAATTCATAAAAACCTTTCGAAGTTGGAACGAGAACCAATGGATTTTTAACTTGGGTATAAAAGAATAATGAATTTATATTAAAAGTCATTTTATCGAAAAGCGGTGTTCAATAATTGATGTCAAAATTTGTTCCAATAGATTGCTCGGCTTTTGTTTTTGAAACATCAATAGGCAATACATTTCTAAATTGTATACGTTCTGCATCTTCAGTAAAAACAGTTGGTATTTTGTAACCTAAACCACCACCAAGCCTAGTCGATAACTTTTGATTGATTTTTATAAGTGCAGATATTCTCGGCAATACAAAAAAACCGTATTCGGATTGATAGTCGCCACGCAAACCAGTTTCAAGAGTAAATATTTCAACTGCATCCCAAGTGTTTTGGACAAATACCCCCAAAGTGGTGTGATGATAGTCCACTACTTTTGATGTGTCAAGGTTGTTTTGATTGGTCCGACCACAGATTTAAACCGCATATCCATTCTGATTTTTCAGCTTTATGATTATAGGTTACTTCGCTGAATGAAGATAATTGAATACCCGAAAACTTATAAGAGGGGATTTCAATTATTCTATCATAATAACTCACACTATTTTTGAATGCTAATTTTGATTTGTCGTTTATGATATGGTCAAATCCTAACTGAGTGCTAAAGCGATTGGTTTTATTCTTTTCAAAATAAGAATGTATGCTGTCGTCTTTACCTTCAATATATTTTTTATCGCCTCCGATGCGGTTTTCAACTGTTGTATTAAATCCGATGTTCAATGTGTTTTTTTCATTTAAGTAAAAAAACAATTTCGGGTTCACTGTATATCTTGTATATTTCGGAATAGCCGTTAAGCCAATTTTCGCCGGATCGTAAGGTGTTCCCAAATTGTATGCAGCAAAAACAGTTGTTCCAAACTTTTTAAATTTTTGCGAATAAAATCCGCTTAAATCCAACCCCAGTGCAGATGTTCCGTTAAGCATAAAACTTAATTCT
>JBBAAT010000261.1:0-4171 GCA_041658145.1 Bacteroidales bacterium
GCGCCGGAGTTGATATCAATAACTACCAATTGTATATTTATGACCGATGGGGAGGAATGATATTCAAAACCAATGATTTCTATGAATATTGGAATGGGAAAAAGATGGGGAGCGATAAAATGGTTGAAGTAGCTGTTTACTCATGGATTGCATTTGTAAAGGATACTTATGGCAAATCCTATACATTTAAAGGGCGTGTTACCCTGATAAAATAGGAAGATTAATTGATTGTTAATGGCTACTGCTATTAGAGAGTATGGTATTAGAGATGAACCACGGACTTTATTACAAATTGTTAATTTTCTTTTACCTTTACTTGTGAATAGTAACGATTTTTTGTAACCATATCATTGTTAATAACTTTTTCTATAGTTGCTGCTGAGTAGTTACGAAATTTTTATTATTTTTATATTTTTTAAGGCAACCAATATTGTTTTTTTTCGTCTACTTTTATGTAATTTTTATTTATGTGGCTATAATTTTTTGCCACAAAGGCACAAAGACACTAAGGTTCACTAAGTTTAAATATTAACAAAAATATCGTAATAACATCTTATCTGTATTTTGTTACCAATTCCAAAAAATGTTTATATTTTAAAAAAAATTAAAGCTATGAAACCATTTATTTTATCTTGTTTTTTTATTGCTTTTTTGTTTGTAAATACTTGTTTTTCACAAGTACAACAAATTAATAGCAATTCTAATGAAACCAATCAATACAAAGAAATTTGTTTTGTTATTATAGGTTTTAATGATAATAACCAGTTATCTGAGGTTAAAAAAACTCTGCTTAATGATAATAATATCAAATCCGTGGAACTTTTTCCCGATGGTAAATATTTTGTAAGTGTTATCAATGATATTAATATTGAATATATTAATAATATATTACAACAATTGAATTTGGGTTATGATAAGAAAAGTGTAGCAATAAAATATCCCAATACTAATGAATATATTGACTATTCACCAAAAGAAATAATCATTTCCGATACAGATGGAAACATCAACAAAGATTTACCAGCTGATTTTCCAAAAAAAATCAACACTGGAAACATAAAAGAGGATGAACATAAATATTACGAAGCTATTCAGTCATGGATAGAAATCCATCCCGAAGAATGGGAACAAATGAATGAAAACAGAAAGAAAAAATAAAATATTGCGGATTATAACGGATTACTGTGTTTTTAATATAACTATCTAAAAATTAATATTTATGAAAAAAAATAATTTATTACTGGTATTATTTCTGTTAATTTTAATACCAAATACTTTTATTTACAGTCAGACCTATATCTTAAACGCCGATCTGGGTACAATAACAGGATGCTCAGGCAGAGTATATGATAGCGGAGGTCCCACTGGTAATTATGGTGCGAATCAGAATTATACCGTTACTTTTTGTTCCGGAACAGGCGACCCGATGCAATTTAACATTACAGCGCTAGCTGTTAGCAACGGAGACCATTTAATCATATATGACGGTCCTAATACAGGTTCTCCTGTATTGTACGATTGGACTAATTATACTTTAGCTGCCGGTTATTATATTCCATATACTTCTTCCGGTACTTGTATTACAATTCAGTTTACTTCAAATGCAAATCAGAATAATGATGGGTTTGAAGCAGATGTTTATTGTTATATTGCTCCTACACCTCCAGCGAATGATAACTGTAATACCGCAACTACATTAAATGTTGGCCAATCATGTAGTTTTTCGCAATATTCAAACTCCAATGCAACACAGTCTGCTACAACCCCTCTTCCTTCTTGCGGAGGTTTTACTGTGGCTAATGTATGTGAAGATGTCTGGTTTAAAGTAGTTGCTCCGGCTTCCGGCAATGTATCTATTGATGTTGAACAAGGCGGTCCTGTTGCAGCATTAACAGATGCAAATATGGCTGTATATTCTGGTAATTGCGGTTCACTAACTCAGATTGCCTGTGATGATTTTTCAGGACTTGGTCTTAATCCAAGCGTTGATTTAACTGGTCTTACTCCCGGAAATACTTATTATGTGAGAATTTATGATTATCAATGTGACAATGTTGGTATTTTTGATATTTGTGCATTTACCCCCACACCTCCTGCTAACGATAATCCCTGTAATGCTGTACCTATTACAGTCGGTTCTGTTTGTGGTATGAATCAGTTTTCAAACGAAAACGCTACTGCTTCTGCCGGAGTTCCTGCTCCTGGTTGTGCAGGTTATTCCAGTGGAGATGTCTGGTTTTCTGCAATTGTACCAAGTTCAGGTAATCTGATTATCGATAGTGATGATAATAGAGTTATTATTGATGGTGGAATGGCAGCTTATAGAGGAACTTGCACTGCTCTTACTTTAATTCAATGCGATGATGTTTCAAGTGCTAATGGAACAATGCCTATGCTCAATTTAACCGGACTAACTCCAGGAGAAACAATCTGGATAAGGTTTTGGGAAGACGGGAATAATAATAACGGCACATTTGATTTATGTGTTTATACCCCTACTACAATGCCATCCTGTGCTACTACCGACCCTGCTGACGACCACTGTTACAATGCAACTGACATCTGTAATCTTACCGGTTATTGTGGAACAACAAGCGATATATATACTGTTAGTGAAATTCCTTCAAGTTTCTGTGGTTCTGTTGAAAATAATTCATGGCTATCGTTTGTTGCAAATGAAACTTCTGCTACTCTGACCGTTTGGACATTTAATTGCACTGTTGGTAGCGGAATCCAGATGCAGATTTATTCTTCTACAAATTGCGAAACATTTACTCCTGTGTCAGGATGCCAGAATGAAGGAACTGCATCCAATTTTACGATAACTGCAAATAACCTTACAATTGGTCAAACCTATTATATTATGGTTGATGGCTGGGCTGGTGATGTGTGTGATTATACTATTCAGGTAAGTTCCGGCGTTCTCGTAGCTCAGGCTATAAGCGTGGTTACCAGTATAAATCAGGTTACAATTTGTGCAGGACAAACTACTCAATTGGAAGCATCAGGTGGAACAGGATATACATGGTCTCCAGCTACCGGTTTAAGTTCAACAACTTCAGCAACACCCAATGCAAACCCTCTGGTTACTACTACTTATACTGTAACTGTTACAGGCGGAAATCCTGCATGCCCGGCATCTGCTACTGCTCAGGTTACAGTTTATGTAAATACATTAACTTTAACAACTTCCCAAATTAATGTATTATGTAATGGTGGAAACAATGGTTCGGCAACCGTTACTTCTGCAACTGGTGGTACTGCTCCCTATACTTATTTATGGACTGGTGGTGCAACAACAAATAATATTATTAATTTAACTGCCAATACTTACAATGTTACAGTTACAGATGCTATAGGTTGTAAAGGCTATGCTACTTTTATAATTACTGCGCCACCAGCAATAACAGCTATAGCAATTACAACAACTAACTCCACTTGTGGTGCAAGCAATGGAACTGTCACTCTTGGCGCTGTAACAGGCGGCACCGCACCCTATACTTATTCGTTTAATGGCGGCGCTTATGGAGCAACTACAAACTTTACCGGCTTGGCAGCAAATACATATTCCGTAGCCGTAAAAGATGTTAATGGATGTATTTTTACAACCTCCGTAACGGTTTCCAATACTGCGGGTCCAACTGCATTAGCAGTAACAAAGACAAATTCTACTTGCGGAGCGAGCAACGGTACGGTAACAATAGGAGCCGTCACAGGCGGCACTGCGCCCTATACCTATTCGTTTAACGGCGGCGCTTATGGTGCAACTACAAACTTTATCGGCTTGGCAGCAAATACATATTCCGTAGCCGTAAAAGATGCTAATGGATGTATTTTTACAACTTCTATTACAGTTAGTAATATAGCAGGCCCGACAGCTTTAGCTGTTACAAAAACAAATGCAACCTGCGGAGCAAGTAATGGAACAGTTACAATCGGTGCTGTAACAGGCGGTACTGCGCCCTATACTTATTCGTTTAACGGCGGCGCTTATGGTGCAACTACTAATTTTACAGGTCTGTCAGCCGCAACGTATTCTGTAGCCGTAAAAGATGCTAATGGATGTATCTTTACAACTTCTATTACAGTTAGTAATATAGCAGGCCCGACTGCTTTAGCTGTCACAAAAACAGATGCAACCTGCGGAGCAAGTAATGGCACAGTAACAATA
>JBBAAT010000262.1:0-4142 GCA_041658145.1 Bacteroidales bacterium
TGTTCAGAACACAACAGGCTTTCGTACAACCTTTGATATTTTTAGCACTCCTGTTATTTTCCTGCTCGATGAAAACAAAATAATTCTGGCAAAACGCCTGAGCGTGGATCAACTCAGCGAATTTATGGCAAGACAATTCAAAAAAGATAGAAACTGAAAAGGTTACTATTCAGGTAGTAGGCAGGAGGCAGCAGCAGGTGGCAGTCGCGGGTTAACATTATATACAGACTCTAATTAATGGACTATTGATGCTCTTTCCGTAACAGGTCGTTTACTGTTTTTACCGGATTAAAGGTAATAACCGGCACTTCAATAAAAATTGTGATCCAATCTGCCATCGCTCCATTCCACAATCCCGGTAATTCAAGGGCTTTTATATCTTTCCCGTCTTTTGATTTAACAGAAATAAATCCCGTATCCGGATCGACATATCTCAATAAATCAAATTTTTGTCCTTTATAATCTTTTACCCCACATACGAGATCAACAGGATTAAAATGCGTTGATTGATTAAAAATGCTTTTTTGAATGGGGTCCGAAAGATTTATCTGAGATGACTCGACAATTTGCAATGAAATTTCACCTCTGTTATCTTTCACCCAAAAAGGCCCGCCTCCTGGTTCTCCTTCATTTTTAACCATTCCACACACACGAATCGGACGATTCAATTTTAAAAAGAGAAAAGCTGTTTTTTGTTCATTATTATATTCGGAAAAATTATCTGTTTGTATTTTAAGTTTATCTGCAGAAAAAGTTGTTATTTCCGAAATCATTTCTTCGTCAGTATTACCGTTATCCAATAAATTCAGGTAAAAATGAATTTTTTCCTGCAATTCTATAAGATATCCTGCTAATGCCTTTTTATAAATATAGGTTTCGTGTTTTAACCTGTCGGGAACGATATTGTCAATATTTTTTATAAAAATAATATCCCCCTTCAGATCATTGAGATTTTCTAATAGCGCACCATGCCCGCCCGGCCTGAACAGTAACGATCCGTCCGGTTCGCAGAAAGGATCATTATTCATGTCGACAGCAATTGTATCTGTGGAAGGTTTCTGAATAGAATAGCTGACATCGTACTTTAAATTATAAAACTTTTCGTAATGTTTCAATACCTGTTCCAAAAGGTTTTCAAATTTTTCAATATGTTCAGGAGAAATCGTAAAATGAAGCATTGCAGTATTACCGGCATCTTTTGAATAATTGGCCGCTTCTACAAGCTGTTCTTCAAAAGCAGTCCTGTTACCATTGCCATAGCTGTGAAATTTCAACAAGCCCTTTGGCAGTGATGAATAATTAAGGCCTTTGTCAGATAGTAAATAATCGATGATTGAATTGAAGTCATTAAGATCAATACATTTTTTCATATCCAGATTATCGCGGGACATTACCTTTTTCAGGTCTTCACAGAATGCAAAGCGCTGTATTTCGGCGATAAATTTATAAACGGAATTAAAACTTTTATCTGAATGGAAATCATTAATGGCTTTTTCGGAACCATTATATTTTTCCCTGAAAGAAAATAATGATTTAAACATTCGGCTTGCAGCGCCTGACGCCGGAACAAATTTGATTATTTTTTTTCGGAGCAATGATTCGTTAAATATTTTATTCAGTTGTTCTGTTTCATTCTTGCCTAACCGGACAATACCTTTATTCTCAACTGTAGCAGGAGCATATATATTAATGTACGGGAAACCATTTTTAAAGCTTTCTATTTGCTTTTCAATGGTCTTAAGTTCAATATCTCTTCCCTTTATTTGTTTGAGTTGACTTTCTGTGAACATAAATCAAAGGTATATAATATTTACCCTAAATAATAAACTTCACTACCGGATAAATAAAAATATATATATTTGCTCATATAAAATTAAACTTGGAATAATGGATTATGCTGCCGCCAAAGAGTTTGTACTCAAGAAGCTTAAGGATGAGTTAAAGTCCGAATTATACTATCACTGTTACCGTCACACCATTGATGTTTACGAATCGGCTCAGAAATTAGCTAAATTGGAAAATATAACGGGGCGGGAGTTAATTTTGTTAGAAACAGCAGCCCTGTTTCATGATACCGGTTTTCTGATGAAATACGAAAACCATGAAGAACAATCTGCCGCTGTTGCCAGAAAATATCTCCCTCAGTTCGGTTATTCTTCAGAAGATATTGAAATAATATGTCAGATGATTTTTTCTACAAAGTTACCTCAGTCTCCTCAAAATCTTTTAGAGAAGATTATATGTGATGCGGACCTTGATTATATGGGCAGGGATGATTTTTTTATGATAGCCAACAAACTTTTATGCGAATGGAATGTAAACGGAATACCTACCACTCTGAAGAAATGGTATCATATCCAGGTTGATTTTCTTTCAAACAATAACTATTTTACAAAATCAGCCAGGATAATGCGTAAAGAAAAGAAAAATAAAAATTTGTCGCAGATATTGGAACTTTTATCATAAAAAAGCTATAAACCGGATAAAAAACAATTTTCAATTATCTATTACTATAAGCTACCAGTGGTATTCTATTAAAACCTCTAGCCTTAATAATTATGATATCAAAAACAAATAAACTCAAAAAATATCTTTCATTTTCATGGTTCTTGATACTTGGGGCTTTCTTCGCTTGGGGCTTGGGGCTTGGGACTTCTTTCGCTCAAACCCAACAGAAAACTTGTCCTGAGCCAGGTCGAAGGATTGACAGCCTGCTCAATGTTTTAAACACAACAAAACAAGATACTACGAAAGTGAATCTGTTATACAAACTGTGTAATGAATATGTGTGGGTAAATCTTGACACCGCTATTATTTTCGGAGAAAAAGCGATTGCGCTGGCTGATAAGGCTGGATTTAAAAAAGGACTTGCCAAATCGCTAAACGGATGCGGGTATGCATATTTTTATAGCGGTAATTACAAAAAATCGCTTGAGTATCACGAAAGATCGCTTAAAATAAACAACGAACGAAACGATAAAAAAGGTATTGCCGCTTCATTAAGTTACCTTGGGCTGGTTTATAACGAACAGGGCGATTATGCAAAAGCGCTCAATTATTATTTACGGTCATTAAAAATAAAAGAGGAATTGGGCGATAAAAGCAATATTGCTATGACTCTTCATAGTATCGGTGTCCTTTACTATGAACAGGACATGTACGATAAAGCTATGCAATACCTGAAAAAATCACTAAAACTTTTTGAAGAAGAAAATAAAAAATCTGACGTTGCGAACTTATTGGCGCGCATAGGTAACGTATATATGGCAAAAGAAATTAATGATACAGCACTGATATATTATAACCATTCGCTTAAATTGTTTGAAGAAGTCGGGAATAAGAGAGGTATTGCCATTTTGCTAAATAATATCGCCGGGATTTATAACAGTAAAAAAAACCCGGAGATGGCGATTGAAATGTACCGTAAAGCATTTCAAATACGAAAAGAATTAGGAGATAAGAATGGAATGGCGATTATATTGTTAAATTTAGGAAGTGTCAAAAAAGACCAACGTGAATTTAATAAAGCGATTTTATATCTGGAACAAAGTCTGGAATTATCGGAGCAAATCGGCTATCTCGACATGGTAAAAGAAAACTATTTTATGCTTGCTAAAACTTATGCAGCAATGAAAAATTTTAACAAGGCTTATGAATATCACACCTTATACGTGGAGATAAAGGATAGCATTTTCAACTCCGAAAAAAGCAAACAAATTGCAGAAATGCAAACAAAATACGAAACCGAAAAAAAAGAAAAAGAAATAGAGATTAAAGAAGTTCAGTTAGCAAAAAACGAAATAGAAATAAAACAACAGAAAACGGTAAAATTTGCTTTTATGGGCGGATTTGCGCTTGTTGCCTTGCTTGCATTTTTAGTACTTTGGAGCCTGCAGCGGAAAAAACGAGATAACAGAATTATAGCTGCCGAAAAAGCAAAATCAGATGAATTGCTTCTGAATATATTGCCTTCCGAAACGGCTGAAGAATTAAAGAAATATGGCCATAGCGATGCAAGACCTTATGATATAGTATCTGTATTATTCACCGATTTTGAAGGTTTTTCTGAGATTGCCGAAAAGCTTTCAGCGGAAAAGCTTGTATCAGAGCTTGACCTTTGTTTCAGGGCATTTGACAAGCTT
>JBBAAT010000263.1:0-4136 GCA_041658145.1 Bacteroidales bacterium
CTTCCTATCTGTGATATAACCTGCGACAAATGATCCAGCTTTTCAGCATACCTCCTGGAGTTCCAATTATTTTTTCCCGTTGGAAGAAACTCCTCATCGTTTTTATCCGGGTCGTTTATGGTGTCGTATAAATTTTCAAGGTTATAAAAGGCAATACAACCTACTTTATACTGTTTTTCCTGGGCTGAAGCAAACTGTAAACCGATAAATAATGCAACAAAAAGTATTGTTGCCTGTAATAAAATCTTTCTCATAGTTTAAAAATATTGGCAAAGATAAATATTATTTGGTGTCTGTATAAACTATAAATTTTACCTTTGTTTGCTTTTTTAAAAAAGGTAACTTAGTCAGCAGCAAAAATAAAACGCCACAGATTACACAGATTAAATTATGTTGCTGAGTAGTTACCAAAAAAGAAGTTAAACCAATTTATATAAAAAATGAGGCGATTATTTATACTTCGGCTGAATGAATTTGCAAAAGAATGCAAACTCATTCGCTCAGTATTACAGAATCTAAGCATCTTTGCCCCGAGTACTCGGGGCAAATCTGCCAAGATTCAGTATATTTTATTGATTTTTATTTCCTTTTCTGTTGCTTTACAGGCGCAGGATGCAAAGGTGTCGGGCACGGTGTTCGATTCCGAATCAGGCAAAGCTGTTTCGGGCGCAAGCGTTCAGATTGGAAGTAAGCAGGCTAATACTGATAACGATGGTTACTTTGAATTTACAGGCATTCTTACAGGAAAGGTAAGTTTAATAATAACTGTTGATAATTATGATACACAAACCAACACTGTAGCGATTTCGGCGCCCGAAACAAAACTTGGAACATTCGGGATGAAAGTTAAAAATTTTTATTCTTCGGAAGTAAACGCCGGACTACCTGACGTGAGTATTTCATCAATGGATTTTGAAGACGAGAGCAAAGGACAAAATGTTTCAGGGCTTCTTCATTCTTCGGCAGATGTTTTTGTAAACACAGCCGGTTATACGCTTGGCGCTGCATATTTCCGTATAAGAGGATATGAATCAGACGATGCAATGGTTTACATGAATGGCATTTCTGTTAATGATCCCGAAAATGGCCGTCCGTCATGGTCAGAATGGGGTGGATTAAATGATGCTATGCGCAACAAAGAAGCTGTTAACGGACTTGCGCCTGCCCGCTTTGGCTTTGGCTCTATTGGCGGCGCTACCAATCTTGTTACAAGGGCTTCCCTTTACAGAAAACAAAACAAACTATCATATTCCTTATCCAATAAGTCATACATGAATCGGGTGATGTACACTTATTCAACAGGTTTAATGAAAAATAACTGGGCTTTTACATTAAGTGGATCGCGCAGATGGAAAGCTACTGATATGTCAGGCACTCCTTATGATAAATTTTTATCCGCTATATCTGTCAGAAATATACTTTCAATGGAAGATTATGTAGAAGGTACTTTTTATGATGCATGGTCTTATTTTCTCTCGGCTGAAAAAAAGCTCAATGACAAACACAATATAGCGATTACTGCTTTTGGTTCACCCACTATACGCGGAATGCAGGCTGCCGCAACACAGGAATGCTATGACTTGACGGGAACACATTATTACAACCCAAACTGGGGGTATCAGGATGGTGAAAAACGTAACGCCAAAGTGAAAGACTTTCATGAACCCATGATAATTTTTAATCATTACTGGAATGTCAATACAAAAATTAAACTTACCAATTCGCTGGCATATTCTTTCGGAAAGAACGGAACTTCGGCGCTTAATTGGTATGGGGCTTCCGATCCGCGTCCGGATTATTACAGGAATTTACCAAGCTATCAGTCAGCAGACCCAACAGTTCAGGCTGATCCCGATGTAGTAGCTGCTATAACAGAAGCATGGAGAACAGATGTAAATACAAGCCAGGTAAACTGGGATAAACTTTACCAGATTAATGCTCTGTCAAATCTTACCGGAGGAAGAACTAACTATATTATTGAAGACCGCAGGAATGATCATTCACAACTGACACTCAGCACTTTGATGAATTATCAAAAAAACGAACATATATTATATAGTGCTGGTCTGGAATTATCTAAATATACCGGGTATCATTTTAAAATTATGAAGGATTTACTTGGAGGAAATAACTGGGTAGATATTGACCAATTTGCAGAGAGGGATTTTAAAGGTGATACGACAAAATTACAAAACGATATGGATAATCCAAATAAGGTGATTAACGAAGGGGATAAATTCGGATATGATTACAATACTTATGTGAATTCAGGTTTGCTTTGGGGACAAGCAGAGCTTAGTTATAATAAACTTGAACTTTTTGCCGCTGCCAATATATCTTCCTCTCAATTCTGGAGAAAAGGCAATATGAAAAACGGGCGTGACACTGTTGGATCATTCGGTAATTCTGCCAAGAACAATTATCTGAATTACGCAGCCAAAGCCGGTGCAACATATAAGATCACCGGTCATCATTATATAGTGGGAAATTTGGGCTATTTTACAAGAGCGCCTTATGTGAAAGATGCGTATTTGTTTCCATCTATAACATCAGAACTGGTTCCAAATTTAACAAGTGAAAAGATTTTGTCAGGTGATATCAGTTATGTTTACAAATCATCAATGATTAATGTGCGTTTAACTGCATACCAAACCATGTTTTATGATGGAATAAAAATCATAAGTTACTATGCGGATGATTTAGCTACTTTTGTAAATCTGTCTATGACAGGCATTGATAAAATAAACCAGGGCTTTGAACTTGGGGCTGAAATAAAAGCTACCTCTACTATTTCATTTATTGCAGTTGGGGCGCTTGGAAATTTCCGATACATCTCAAGACCTGTTGGAATAATTACCATAGAAAACGATTTTATCCCCGGTACACCTCAGACTATTTACCAGAAAAATTTTTATGTTAGCGGAACACCACAGAATGCGGCATCTTTTGGAATTAAATATGCTCATCCGAAACAATGGTACTTAAATGCTAATCTAAACTATTTTGACAAAATGTATCTTGATTTTAACCCGGAAAGAAGAACATCAGATGCTTTTACAGGTTTATATCCCAATGATCCTCAAATCGTTGCTTTTACTAAACAGGAAAAACTTAAAAGTGGTTTTACATTAGATGCTTCGCTTGGGAAATCTATTTACTATAAGAAATATTTTTTAAACATCAATTTCAGTGTAACTAATATTCTGAATAATCAGGATCTGATCACTAACGGTTACGAAAATATGCGCTTTGTTCTTACAGAACCAAATAAATTTCAGGCTAAATATTTTTACGGGCTTGGAAGAACTTTTTTCTTAAACTTACAGGTTAGAATATAATAAAATAATATAGAAAACAATATGAATACACTAAGTAAAATTATCGCAGGGATCATTATTGTATCAGGAATAACATCGCTGACAGGCTGCGTAAAAGGCGACCCTGATGTTCCGGTTATTATTGTTCCACATGCCGGTTTTCCTTCAAACACAACTATTTCTCAATTGATCGCGATGCATACAACAGGCGGACTTGAATCCATTACTACCGATGTGATTATTGAAGGTGTAGTAGTAGCTAATGATGAATCCGGTAACTTTTACAAACAGATTATTATTGAAGACGATTCCGCAGGACTTCAGATACAAATGGAAATACCAAGCAATTTAACGACCCTTTCTTACGTATATAAACTTGGTCAGCGGGTATTTGTTAAATGCAAAGGTCTGGCACTTGGCGAATATGGCGGAAATATGCAGTTGGGATATATTGTCAGTGGCGCTATCGGACGCATACCTGCTGACAGTATTAAAAATCATTTATTTCTTGAAGGGTTTCCTGAAACTGTACCTACCCCTGTTAACCTGACAATTCCAACACTTTCAAATGCAAAACTGAATATGCTGGTTAAATTAGACAGTATCCATTTTGCTGATGCAGGACAGGTGTTTTCACTTTCAACAGCATCAACAAACCGCAATATGCTTGATCAGGACGGAAATATACTGATTCTTCGCACGAGTAACTATGCAAGCTTCAGAGGGAATTTACTTCCTGCAGGGATTGGTTCTGTAACCGGTATTCTTAGTATTTATAATGGTGATTTTCAGTTTTTCATCAGAGACCTGAATGATTTA
>JBBAAT010000264.1:0-4112 GCA_041658145.1 Bacteroidales bacterium
CTGCTGATCTCTGCAAGCCTTGACTTATCAAGTATTTCAATAATCTTAACATTAGTGCAAATAATACCGTCTTTATGAAACCTTGATAAGGTATTTATAATATTTTCCTGCGAACAACCGGCAAATTCAGATAGTTCTTTACGGGTTAAGGTTAAAATAAATTTATCGCTCTTATAGATTTTTTCTGAAAGATAAATCAGAATATCGGCAACACGTCCGCTCACCTGTTTATGTGCAAGGCTGATGAAATTCAAAATGGAATCCCGGAACATTGATGTTGCAAACTCCATTAAACGCAAAGCAAGAGCGCTGTTTTTTAATGCCAGATTTTTCAGAACATTGATATCTATGAGGCAGGCTTCGCATTCATCAGTGGCAGTAATGGAAAACATATTGAGTTCATCATTAAAAATGTTGATGCCTCCCAATAGTTTCGGAGAATCAACTATGGTTAAAATTATTTTTTTTTCAAATTCATTTTCGTAATTGAATTTCACACATCCTTTCGATAAATATACAATATGCGTAAACCGGCCACCTTGCTTCAGGATGTTCTCTCCCTTTTTGTATTTTAACTGTATTGACCTGTTGTAAAGAGGTTGAAATTCTTCTTCACTTATATATTGCCGAACTAGCTGCTTGAATAAGCACAGTTCGCAATTGGCTAAGGGAGGTCTATCCAGTTTAATCATACTTCTTGTATTTGATGTATTTATTTATAATAAAACATGAAATATTTCATATTTATTCATGTCATCTTTCACTATGTGAAATAAAATGCAAATATAAACAAATTTTACTTTTGCCTACATTTCCGATAGACAATATGGAAATAAAAAAATAAATTATGGATATTCAAAAAATTACAGTATTATTTTTAATTGCTTTTTCATTTGGAAAAGCATATTCTCAAACGAGCAATGACGTTTTAAATTTGTTGATTGCAAGTAAAACAATTACACAACAACAAGCCGATTCAATAAGAGCAGAAGCAGCTATAAAACAACAAACCGCCGATGTTAATAAAAAATCGTTTTTTGTAAATGCAGCTAAACAAATACAATTATCAGGGTACACACAAGTTCGCTACCAAAATCTTGATGAGATAGGAAAAATTGATGGCTTTGATGTTCGCAGAGCTCGCCTTGGTGCAAAAGGCAACATTTCTCCTGTTTGGAACTATGTTATTCAATTTGAACTTGCTGGAACTACCAAATTACTTGATGCTTATGCCGAAGCAAAAATTGCCGAATACTTTAATATTACAATCGGACAATCTAAAATTCCTTTGTCGCTCGAAAATATAACAGCAACAAATAAACTTGAATCCATTGACTTTTCTCAAGTTGTTGAGGCTTTAGCAGCAAGAGGAAAAGATGTTATCGGTAATCACAATGGTCTCGACCTCGGAGTGCAAGTTGGTGGAAGTTTATTGAAAATAAAAGAACTTCCATTGCTTGATTATAAAATTGGAATATTTAATGGTGCAGGTATAAATGTTGCTGACAATAACGAATCTAAAGACTTTGGGGGAAGGTTAGTTTTGCATCCTATCAAAGGAATGGATTTGGGCGGAACTTATTATAATGGGTGGGCAAATTACGGAACACCAAAGGCAACAAATAAAGCAAGAAACAGAATTGGCTTTGAACTTAGCTATGAATATAAAAACGCTTCTTTTAAAAGTGAATATATAAAAGGAAAAGATGACAAAATCAACAGAGAAGGTTATTATGCTCAATTGGGATATTTTATTATTCCACAAAAATTACAGATCATCACTAAATACGATTACTACGACCAAAATACTTCTATTTCTGAGGATATAGCAACTAACTATATTCTGTTATTGAATTATAATTTCACACCATTAGCAAGAATTCAAGCAGGCTATTATTTTAGAGATAAAACTCAAAAAGGTCCACAAATAAATAATGGTTACAACATGGGAGTTATTCAATTCCAGATAGGTTTTTAAAATTGAAAAAATCAATTATTTAAATTATAAAACAATGAAAAAAATATTAATTTACTTAACAACAGTAGCTGTAATTATGGGATTAAGTTTTTGTACAAACAACACAAAAACTACAAACAATGAATTTGAAGGACAAATATCAATTTCCGGTGCGTTTGCACTATATCCGATGGCAGTTAAATGGGGACAGGAATTTAAAAAACTTCATCCGAAAGTTAAAATTGATATATCTGCCGGTGGTGCGGGCAAAGGAATGACCGATGTCCTTTCTGAAATGGTTGATATTGGAATGGTTTCAAGAGAAATTTACCAGGAAGAAGTTAAAAAAGGCGCTTATGGATTTGCAGTTACCAAAGATGCTGTTGTGCCGGTAATTAGTGCTTCAAATCCACTTCTTAAAGATTTATTGGCAAAAGGCATGAAAAAAGATGTTGGTTATAATATTTGGATTTCAGGAAAATATACAACTTGGGGACAGGTTTTTGGATTAAAAAATAATACTCCTATTCATATTTATACTCGCTCCGATGCTTGTGGGGCAGCAGAAATATGGGCAAAATATTTTGGCAAAAAACAAGAAGACCTGAATGGTGTAGGAGTATTTGGTGACCCGGGTTTAGCACAGGCAGTTAAAAAAGACCCTATTGGAATTGGCTATAACAACATAGGTTATGTTTACGATGCAAAAACTAAAAAACCGAATCCTGCAATTGTTGTTCTGCCGATTGATTTAAATAATAACGGAAAGATTGATGCTGATGAAAATTTTTATAACAATTTAGATGAACTGATAAATGCTATAGCCACAGGAAAATATCCTTCACCACCTGCAAGAGATTTATTTTTTGTAACATACGGAAAACCTCAAAAAAAGGTAGTAATAGAATTCATTAAATGGATACTTACTGATGGACAAAAATACGTTCATGAGGCGGGTTATATAAATTTATCAAAAGAAAAAATTGCAGAAGAATTAAAAAAATGAAATGATAAAATTCAGAATAATAAAAAATAAAATTGCCCGAAATTTTATGTCGGGATTAACCCTTTTATCACTTACTTTTTTGTTTTTGATTGCAGCAGGATTGTTTTTTAAAGCATTGCCAATAATGCAAAACAAAAATATTTGGGACTTGCTTTCAGCCAGCAACTGGAAACCATTTAAAGGAGAGTATGGGTTCTTGCCATACATTGTAAGCACATTACATGTAACTGCAATTGCAATTATTATTGCATTACCTGTTTCTTTGCTAACGGCAATATACCTTACAGAATATGCTAATAGCAGAGTTAAGAAATTTTTTTATCCATTTATCGATGTTCTTTCGGGCATTCCGCCCGTTGTCTTTGGTGTGTGGGGTATTATAACAATAGTTCCTTTTATTTCAGATAAATTAGCTCCTCACTTTGTTGAATTTTCAACAGGATACACTGTTTTGGCAGGGGGCATTGTTTTGGGAATAATGATAGTTCCTTTAATTGTAAGCCTATTGTCAGAATTGTTTAACGCTATTCCCAATGAATTGCGTGAAGCATCATTGTCAGTTGGAGCTACAAGATGGCAAACGATTAAAAAAGTTGTTTTACGAAAATCATTATCGGGAATAATTGCTGCAACAGTTCTTGCAATTTCAAGAGCATTTGGCGAAACTATTGCCGTTTTAATGGTTTGCGGAAATACTGCAATAATACCAAAAAGTATTTTTGCATCATGTTATCCGTTACCGGCATTAATTGCAAATAACTATGGGGAAATGATGTCAATGCCCGATTACGAATCTGCTTTAATGTTTGCAGCATTATTGCTTTTTGTAATTATTGTTTTGTTTAATGCTGTTTCAAGATATGTTTTATTAAGGATAGAAAAAAAATATGTTTTATAATTCCCATAAGTGCATCCATAAATAATTAAGTTTATTTTGAATGGAAAAAATAAAATTTAGAATTTACAATATGCAAATAGCTTTGAAAAAACTTGAAGAAACATTTTTCAAAACGCTAATGATATTGGCAGCTATTTCAATATTAAGTATTTTGTTTTTGATTATTTTCAGTATAGTAAAAAAAGGATTGCCCTCTCTCAGTTGGGAAATGATTTCAAAAATACCAACCGGAGGATTTTATTTTGGAAAAG
>JBBAAT010000265.1:0-4080 GCA_041658145.1 Bacteroidales bacterium
GATATTTTCAAAAATACGTTTCAGCATATTTAACAGTTTATGTAAATACTTCTTCAAGCACGGTAACAGACTTTACACTGTTAAATCCATGCAGGTGAATTTGGTAATAATCAAGAATTTTATTCAAGAGTTCTTTCCTGATAACTGATGAAACCCGGAACATTCTTATTTCGTTATATGGCGAACTAAGGAGGTCATGAAAATGTTTGCTCAAATCTTTCTCAATAAAATAAGGATGTTCGGGCAAATGCTCCTGGAAACGACCTTCGTAAAGATTAAAGATGCTGTTTTTATCACCGTAGTTTGAATGCGGATAAAACCCAAGGTATTTAGTCAGTTCTAAAAGAAACATAAGATGAAATTCCGATACTCTTTCTTCTGTGGTATCAAGCGTTTGTATCGAACTGTAAATAAAATCAAATAAAGCTTTGTTTTGTTCTTCTTCGCGTATGGCTTTGCACAAGACTTCGGCTATGAAAAAAGCGATCGAACTTTTCTTAATGTCATAAGGAATTCCAGAGAAATGCCGGCATTCTGTAATCTCTTTGATGAATTGAAGCCCCCGTTTTTTATTATGTGAAACCACGAAATTCAGCAAAGCGAGAGGCTGGAAAATACCGACCTTCATTTTGGATTTTCTGTTCCTGGCCGATCTTAAAATATAGGATTGAAGCCCGAAATTTTCGGTATAGATTTTAACAATCAAACTGCTGTCGGAATACTTTATCGAATGTAGAACGATCCCCCTTGACTTGTGGAACATTATGGACAAGCTCTAATTAATGATCAATATTTTTGTAACAAACGTTTGCGAACCGTCTGCATTGGAGCAGAATACAAGATACACTCCTGTTTTAGCCTTTTCCCCGCTGTAATTTTTGCCATTCCACACAGCTTGCCCGCCTTCGGCAATGGTTTGATAGATCAGGGTTCCGGTGATGTCGGTGATCTTAACATCTGCATTCGCCACAAGGCCTTTAATAGCAATATATCCATTATAATTTTCGCTTACGGGATTTGGATAGACAAGTACATCAGTATATTCTGTACCTCCCATTGTTGCAGTTCCTTTATATGAAATTATACCTTTATCAGTCCCAAAAAAAACCTCCCCTGTTTTGTGATCAATGGCAATACAGTTGATGGTGTTGGAAAATAGCGGACTATTATCCTCGGTAAAATGTTCAAGTTGTTGTGTGCCGTCAGCCGATACCAGGAAAACCCCGGCTCTTTGAGTACCTATCCATTTCCTGTTTGCTCCATCAACAGCAATGGTTGTAACGATTTCCGATTGAAGTAATGGTTGAATAAATCCATCCTGATCAACGAGTATTTGTTGTGCATCAAAATTGCTACCTGAAAAAACATTTTCAGGAGTGTAGAAAACAGCAATTCCTTTATCCGTTCCAACCCATATTTCCCCTTCGAGATCAACGGCAATACTATAAACATCATTACTGGGAAGGTTGCCGTTATCAATAGCATTCGTGATTTTAATTATCCGGTCATCGCTTGTATTCTGAATGGTATTGTTGTCGTCAAATACAACTAATCCCCCGCCCCGTGGTACAATGAGCCATTTCTGATTACTTTTGTCTATAACAATGTTACTGACTACATTATATGGAGAACTTATATAAGCGCTCAAATCAAAAGCTTTCCATGTCCCATTGGCTATTCTGACATTCAAAACCGTATTAACTCCTGCATTGCTCACCCACATATTCCCATCGGTGTCAAAACATATTCCCCCTACGTGTAATCGATAATTGTCTCCCGTAAAGCCATTTCCTTTTAGTGAACTGTTTGATTCATCCCAAATTACAGACAGAGACTGATTATCGAATTCCAGCAAACCACGGCTCCATGAACCGGCGAAAACATTAGAAGCATTGGATGGGTTTACGCAGATGGACAAAATGTCATAGATCGTATCGAATCCTGAAATATTTGTTGAATTATAACTTTGCCATTCTTCATTAATAAATGAAAACAGGCCATCCCGATTATATAAATCGTCCCATGTGTCACCAACCCCGCCGGGAACTGCCCATAAATTACTTTCTTCAACTGACATTGCTACAACATTGACCGTTGAAGGGCCGTTTGGCTTAAATGATAAAGAACTCCATGTATTCCAGTTTTTTACAATCCCAAAATTTTTGTCAGCTATCCAATACGTATTATTCTGATCAACGATTATATCACGTGGAGTCGGGACACCTGGATTATATGTCCATATTTTTTCTAAACTTGTTCCAGTCGTGTCAAATACTTCGACATCTCCGTTATTAACAATAAATAACTTATTATTGTAAACATGAAGATTATATTTATTTGCAGAATAGGCGGGGTTGAAATAACTCCAAACGCCGTTTGAATACTTATATAATGTGTCAGCGTCATATACTACACTGGATAAATTAACATATAACGTATTATGGAAACAGATAATCGCATTAAACTTTGAATTTGGGTGTGGCATTTCAGTGTGTTTTGTCCATGATTGATAATTGGAAAGATTAGGATCATTTATGTTTGCTTCGTAAACCCCAGACCCGGTAGCTGCATATAATTTTGTCCCATCGAATGCGATATCAAAAACTTCAATGTGTCCGCCATTTGTGCCGATATAATATGTGTCTTTAATTTCTTTTTTTGCAAGATCAAGAACAATAATTCCAAAACCACAGGACAGGTAAGCATTATTTCCAATGAATAAGATATTATTAATTGATTTATTTCCGGGAATTGGTTTGCGTTTAATGTCGGAAATGTTAGTAACTGTGCTGCTTTCCAAAAGGTCAATATTGCCATTAGTATAAGCAACCAACAGTATTTTCAATGCATTGTGATAACTTACCCTGCTTACGCCGATATCCGATAAATAATTTACTTTCGTTAACCGTTCAATGCTGTTGTCAGATTTGTTATAAGAAAATACTGCTTTTGTTGTTGCGCAATAAATAACTCCTTCTCCTTCAGTTATCGAAATACAATTGTTATAAGGCAAATGATCTCTCCATTCGCCTATAGCGATGCCTTGAGAAAATGATCCGGTAAAAAAAAGAAAAGTAAATAAAACAGAAATAATGCCGTTGCAAATGACTTTCATAAAACAATTCTTAATTGCAATATTACTAAACTTTGTAAAATTCTAAAACTATTTTCCGCTGTATTTATTGTTTGCAGGCAAAAAATCAGGTAAATTTTATTACTTTTGTATGTTAACAGGTAGAATAAAGTGTTTTTTAGTTACTGTTTGGGTATAGAGTCGGTGGGTTGGGCAACTGGTTTGGTAAAAAGTCAAAAGTATGTGGAAAAGAACCAATGACCAAAGACCATCAACTAAACCAGCCGCTCAACCTTTCAACCTAAAACCAAATTTGGTTTGGTATAACTATGGAGTATCAGAAATTTTTAGACAACCCGAACTTAACGTTTTTTAATATATTATTGACCATTGGCCCCGTAGTTCAGTTGAATAGAACGTCAGATTCCGGTTCTGAAAGTCGTGGGTTTGAATCCCTCCGGGGTCACAAGAAACCAACAGCCATCGCAAAATGGGTGCTGTGGCTATTAGTGTGATTAATTATCTGCCTTTATTCAATAAAATTAGTAATTTTACAGAATAAATTATTCGTTAAAAAATTGAATATTATTAAACCTGGAAAATTGTTGTCGGCAATCAACTCGCCGGAAGATCTGCGAAAGTTGAAAGACGACGATCTGCCTCAACTTTGTGAAGAGATCAGGAAGTTTATTATTGATGTAGTTTCGCATCATCCGGGGCATCTTGGCGCAAGCCTGGGCGCTGTGGAACTTGCAGTTGCTATTCATTCCGTATTCAATACGCCTTTTGATAACCTGATTTGGGATGTAGGTCATCAGGCTTATGCGCATAAAATTCTGACAGGGAGAAGAGATGCCTTTCACACCAACAGAACTTACAATGGTATCAGCGGTTTCCCTAAGATGAGTGAAAGCGAATACGATGCTTTCGGAGTAGGCCATTCATCCACATCCATTTCTGCAACGCTCGGAATGGCAATAGCAGCGCAACTAAACGGAGAGAATGAC
>JBBAAT010000266.1:0-4071 GCA_041658145.1 Bacteroidales bacterium
TATAACAAGCCATTGGGGATATTGCGAATTTAAGATTTAATGTTCCATCCATTAGTTACCGATTAATATTTTTTCAATTTCCTCACTCGCCTTTGCCAATGCTTCTTTGGTTTTATCTTTTGGCTCTTGGGCTTGTTTCCTTATCCCTGTAATAGGACTGCTATTTCTTTTGCTTGGTAAGCGGGGGAAGAGCTATAAGGCAAGGATACCGAATTGTTCATTATATGGAGTATTCAAGTCAATGAAAATAAATTCAGGATTTGAAACTTCTTTAAGCAGGTTATAAATCTTTATGCTTTCAGTATCTGATGAAAGATAAAATTCAATATTTTTCTCTATGTCTGCCTGAGCAAAGAGTTTGGAATCATTAGGAATAATATTACGTTCTTGTAATTTAAGATTGTTTTTATTTTGAAAAACAATCTTTGCAAATTCGCCTGTACGTTTCGCATGGTCTATATTAAAAGGCAGTATTTGAATATTTTTTAAAGGCAATTCCCCAATGTTACCGCCAACGCAATACTCGGCAATTGATATAGTTGAAACCATTAAATCTATATCATGTTCGAGAAAATATTTATAATAACCATCTGCATTTTTACAAAGCGGATCGTTTTCTTTTAAGAAACGAAGGAAAAAGCTTGTATCTAATAAAACAGCTTTATGCATTATAACCTCCGCGTAATTCTCTTAACCATTTATCAGGGTTAATTGCATGAAGCCAGTTATTCATTGCCTTTTGCCGTAGTGATATTAAATATTCAATATCATATTTTGGTTGATAATTCAAAATTTCGATGAACCTTAAACTATGTTTATCTATTTCTCCGGTTTCTGAATGTTGCATCCCAACAGCACGAATTCCAAATGTTTTATATAGGGGATTAGTTTCGATACGTTCAATTTCTTCTTTGGGAGTTTGAATAATTAATGTGCCTAAATCCTCTGTAGCTAAGTGAATATTTGCTTTGTCTTTACCGCCAATATCGATTATTTTGCCATAAAAATAAAATTCAGCATCAGCCCACATTGATTCTGTTCTGTAATATTTAGTTGTTTTATCAATTTTTACTTCGTGTGAAGCGGATATTGATGTATTTATTGTAAAAATATAATCGTTTTTTATTGCATTATTTTGAAACTCCTCAAATGCTTTGGCAGTAGGCGAATCCAGAAAATCAATATTTTGATTCGTATTTATTTGTCCTAAAATAGCATTAAAGCCGATTATAAATTGAATTCCGGTTTTAAAAATATGCTTAACCGAACCTTCAGTTATTTCATAACTTATTACAGGCCGGTTTTTTTTATCGCCGGGAAAAAGTAAATCTTCAATGGTATCGAGCAATGGTTTGATATCCCTTATATCGAAGTTATCGGGAGTTAACTCAATATTTCCCTTTTTGCCCTGAATACGAATTTCTATGTTCCCCTTTTTTTCCATAATGCAAAAATAATAAATAATATTTATCTCAACAATATACCCTCAATCTCCTCACTTGCTTTTGCCAATGCTTTTTTAGTTTTGTCTTTTAGTTGCTGTGCTTGTTGTCTGGTACCTGTGATGTGGTCGGCTTTTATGATGTAGCTACTTTGGATTTCTTCTTTTCCTTTTTTGTCGGCTATTTTTGTCACAATACTAATGAATTGCAACCGATGTCGTTAAAAAAACCGTTAATGTTATATCCGTTTATGTTTCCTAAAACTGAATCAACTTTTCTTAGTAATGTTTCTGCTGTTATTGCACTTCCGTCTGAATCAGTTCGGTTATGAATGTATGTTAGTTGATTTGCAAATTGGTTGATGAATGAACTTGAAACAAAACTATATTTTACTGGTCTTGTTGGATAATCTGGACTTTGAAAATTTTCCCACCATCTATTTCGGTTTAAGTTTTCGTCTTTCTTGTTATATTCTTCAATGTATCTTATCATTTTGTCTCGTTCTGCTGCTGGTATTCCGAAACCTTCTCCGTATGCTTTACTGTCCATTATCACACAATCATCAGGATTTGCCTGCGGGTTATAACCAATGATTTCAGGTCTGTTGCCTCCCGATAAATGTTTTGCAACAATGATTTGATTTAGCAATTCAACTATTCTAACTTCAAATTGTCTTGCACTTCTTTGTCCTGCAACACTAAAATCTAACAAGTCAAAATAAGTGTGGTCAAGGTGTAGCAGGTCTTGACTTAATTGCTGTTTTGTCTGAATGATACTTGAAGGAGATAATAAATTTTGCTGTATATAATTTGGAATTTGTAATAGTTGTATCGTATCAACAATTTTGTAAGTGTTACCAATACTTGCAACTTGTAATCCAATTCTTGAAATATTTTTTATGTCGTCAAGAATTGTTTCAGTTGGAATATCGGGCAAATTATTCTGTGATAAATAAGTTTGAATTTGTAAAAGCGTTTTACTTCTGCTCAAACAATTAATGATGTGAGTTCTTCTAATTCTTAAATATTCCTTGTCTGCACCTTTTGTAGCAAGCATTTCAAAAGAAACATTTTTAGGAGTTCCTGTATTTCTGCTGTATGGTCTGCAAGAACGCAATGCTGCAATTCCGCTGACAGTAATTTGATATGATTGTAAATTTTCTGTGAATATTTCTCTGCCAATTTGAACAGATACATATTTTTTTGATAACTGCACCCAACCAATTCTATCGTGCATTAACCAACCGCAAATCATTCTCGCATACTTGTCGCTTGAACCCTCCCAGTTGGATTTTATTTTATTTCTTTCGCTTGCAATTTCCGTAGAATTTAATGCTTGAATAAAAACATTTTGCGAATAGGTTGTAAAACCATCTTCACCTTTAAAACCTAACTCTCTGCCAATTTCAAATTTTGTAAGTGATGGTATTTGTGGGAAATCATTGTATTGATTATGCAAAAGCTCCAATACTCTCACTGTGGGAGAATATTGTTTCAAAGCAGTTTTGATAATTTCAAATTTGTCTGCCTCTGTTCTTGCACTTGTAAGTTGCAAACCGAAATCAGTAATAGTAAAACTGTCTGTCGGTTGTTGGTAAGAAATAAAATCAAGTGTGTATGCGAAGCGAATAAAATTATCGCAAGCCCAGTCAACTATTCCAACTCTGTTTTGCCCTTGCAGTAGTGCTTGTACAATTCCATCAACTACATTGTTGGAAGTTCTGCTACCAGTCAATGAATGAAAATTGATTAATGGATTTAGGTTGTATCCATTGGTGTTTTGAATTGCATTTAATAATTCTGTTCTCTTTCTAAGTGCTTTTACTTTGTTTGGAATTTGATTATTTACAATATCTCTGAAGGTTCTTGTTCTTCTATCAAATATTTCGACAACCTTGATTAAATTTTCAAGGTTACCACTGTCTTGTATCCATCCTCTTGGTCTCATCATTTTTTATTCCGCTTTTGAAAAATTAAAATGTATTGGTGTAATTGATTGCTGATGTATGAATACGGATAACCATAAGGAAAAAGATTTATGGTTTTGTCATACCAAATTTTATATCCTTTAAAATACAAACCGTCAATCTCACTTAATTTTGAAACAATGTCATAGTGCAACATACCATTGTATTGTGGCGTTGGCTGAAAATCTTTGCAAAAAATTACAACATACTTTTTGTCATTTAATTTATGGAAACTGTCCGTAATAATTTTTTTCAATTCATCAAGAAATAAAGGGAGAGGATAATTCCCTAAATCGTCAGGATTGTTTGTAAAAGGTGTTGGTCTTGTATCTTTTCCTTTTTTTGTTGCTTCACCAGTTTTTTTTCTATTCATCATATCTCCGTATGGTGGGTCGGTTAGGATTAAATCAAATTTTACATTGGAAAGTTCTTTGAAATTATTTAGTTCTTTTGAGTTGCCAATTATTGCAGTTTGTTCTTTTATATTTTCTTTTTTGCAAACTTCAAAATATGTGTCAATGTATTGTTTTGACAAATCAATTCCGATTGCTTTTCTATTTATTATTGAGGCACCTAATAATGTTCCGCCAACTCCCATAAACGGGTCAAATACAACTCCATTTTCTTTTGTAAAAAACTCAATCAGTTTTTTCATTAACTGTG
>JBBAAT010000267.1:0-4059 GCA_041658145.1 Bacteroidales bacterium
TTTTCCGATAATCTTTAACAACATCAAATCCTTCAACAGTTACCGTTCCTGTATCAGGTTTCAGCAGAGTTGCCATAATTCTGAAAAGCGTGGTTTTGCCGGCGCCATCGGGGCCGATGATGCCAAATAATTCTCCCTTCTCAACGGAAAAAGAAATTTCTGATAAAGCTTTTATTTTACCATACGATTTTTCTACTTTTTCAACAATAACAGAAGCCGACATTATTTGGGATTTAAGATTTAGAATTTGGGATTTAGGATTTGAGATTTTTGATCTACTTTTTCATTCTGCATTCATCATTCAAAATTCTGCATTCCATCATTTTCTCATTCCCTCATTAAAACAACACTTCTCCGGGCATCCCTATTTTCAGAGTACCATCATTTTTTACTTTTACCTTTACAGCATACACAAGATTTACTCTTTCTTCTTTGGTTTGTATGATTTTAGGCGTAAATTCAGCAGATGATGAAATCCAGCCTATTGTTCCTTCATATTCTTTATTCTCTTTTTCGTTTTTGTCAACTAAAATTTTCACTTTTTGTCCAAGTTTAATTTGCGACAATTGCGCTCCACTCACATAAACGCGGAGATAAATATTGCGGAGGTCGGCAATCTTATACAAGGCTTTTCCTTGTACGACAACTTCGTTTGCTTCGGAGTATTTTGTAAGAACAGTCCCGTCTTCAGGGTTAATTATATACGAACGCTTGATCTGGTCGTTCAACTGTGCTATCTGTTTATTGTATGCATCAACTTCATTTAACACAGGGGCATGTTGTGTTTCAATAGACGAAATTTGTTTATCATAAACAGCAATAACACCATTGATATTATCCAATTGCTGCGAGGTTGCTGCGCCATCTATATATAATTTTTCTATCCGGTCTTTTTCAACCAGTGAATTTTTTTTCTGTTCTTCAAGAACTTTGATCTGAGATGTTATATAGTCTGCTTTGTTTGATGCCGCCTTTTTTTGTGCAATAAGCGCATCGCGTTTCAAAGCCAGCTGAATCGTATCTATTAAAGCTATTGTATCTCCCTTTTTTAGTTCCTGTCCTTCATCTATATTAAAAAAGATAAGCTTACCGGCGCTTTCCGATGATATTGTAACTTCAGTTGATTCAAATGTGCCGTAGGCGTCCGATTTTTTATTGTTTCCTGAACATGCAGCTAAAAGTACTGCCGCCAATGCAATAAACCCGTATAGTCTTTTCATGGTATGTGTGTTAATGTGTAACTTGTGCCTTATGCCTTTTACCTTGTGCCTTATGCCTTGTGTTAATGTGTTAAAGTTTTGATGATTTGTTATATTTTATTGTTGAATTGTTTTAATTGTTCAAAGTTTAAAGTTCAATGTTGCCAACTGCCAACTGCCGACTGTTGACTGCCGACTAAACTATTCCTTAATAAACTTCTTAACCGCAATTCCCTTATCCGTCTTTGCTTTTATAATATAAACCCCGCTTGATAAATTTTGCAAATCAATTGTTATCTCTGTGCCATCATTATTAATTGTTTTAATAATTTGTCCTTGGATATTTAAAATTTCAATTTCTGATTTTTGCGGAACTTTAATAGTGAGGTTATCATTTGCAGGATTCGGATAAATGTCCATTGAAAAAGTGTTTAGGACTTCATTAATAGAAGCAGTATATGAAACTTCAACAGAGGCAATTAGTGTGCACCCGTTTGAATCAGTAATTATAACAGTATATTCTCCCGGCAATAAGCCTATTGCAGTCGAAGTGTCTTGTGGAGGTACTGTGTTCCAATAATAAGAATAAGGGGCAGTTCCGCCAGAAACAGTTACAGTTGCAATGCCATCATTACATGTTAAGCAAGAGGAATTAGTAGAATTTATTATAAGTGTCATTGGCGTTGTGGATTGAAACTCATAAGCGCCTATATCAATACGACACCCACTAACGCGAGGATTATTGGCTATATCTATAACAGGTAAATTTAACCCTGTCAAATCTGGTGTGCCTGCATCTATGCAAGGTGAACCTGCCTGCAAAGACCAATCGGCAATAATACCATTATATCCCGTACCACTACCGGCTGAAGGTGTAACAAACAAAGAATTAGTGTCTATATTATTCTGGTAAATGCCGGTGTAAAAGACACCGTTAAGACCAAAACTAGACGAGCCACCCTGCACATCGCAATAATAAAAATCTGGATCACTGGGTTCATCAAATAGAAATACCTGCGAACCGCTGGAACTGGCTGTGTTTCCATATAAAATAGTATTGCGGAATATTGGGTCAGAATCAACATTGCAATACAATGCTCCTCCAGAAGTAGCGTTGTTATTCACAATAGTATTGTTGATGAATGTCGGTTTGCTGCTGCCATTGCTATAAATTCCCCCTCCAGAAGAAGCCGTATTATTAGAAAAGATATTATTGATAATGGTGGGTGTACTACTATAACCAAAATAAATTCCCCCACCCATATTTCCCGTGTTGTTAGAAATAAAATTGTTTTTAATGCTAGGATTACTACCAGCACAGTCTATACCGCCACCATAATTAGATATGTTGTTTATTATGACATTGTCGGTTATGATAGGGCTACTACTAGCACAACGAATTCCACCGCCAATATCAGAAGTAGTGTTGTTAGAAATGATATTATTGCTTATTTGTGGATTGCTACTAGCGTAGCAAGTAATACCACCTCCTTGACTAGCTGTGTTGTAGGAGATGGTGTTGTTTAAAATTATGGGGCTACTGTTATCACATAAAATTCCCCCACCAGAAGAAGCCGTATTGTTGGAAATAAGACAATTGGATATAACGCATTTGGAAAAGTTACTGAAATAAAGTGCACCGCCATATGTATCAGGTACGCTGCCAGTGGCCTTACCATATTTAAATTTGCAATAATAAATTTTAGAAGTATCATTATTATTTGTAGTATTGTCAAATCGTATTCCTTTCCAGCCATTAGTTATGTTAGCAGCGGTAAAAGTAATGGTATCTGCAATGATGCCTATTGCAAGTAAACGTCCCAGTAAGTAAAGTTTGTAACAGCCCTGAAAGTTCACAGTGACACCCGGTTCAATGGTAAGTGTTGAATCATTAGGTATCATGATTGCACCCTGTATGAGATAAGGCGAGCCGGCAAATGTCCAAGTTCCACTAACATTTCCTCCAGGAATAGTGGTTTGTGCAGAAGAAAAAGAATACATTAAAATAATTGCTGCGATTGTTGGAAATATTTTTTTCATAAAGACTCCGATTAAAGATTAATATTTTTTTGGATAAGCGGTTTTTTATTATCTTAACTAATGTTACGCAAATATAGTAAATGATTATTGAATTTAGAGGTCAGGCAGAGCCGTCCCTTTTTCGGGACGTGTCGAAGCCCGACCAATACATAGTCACTCTTCGACACGGACGCTAACCCGCAAATCCATGCTATGTCCGGCTCTGAGTGACACTAACAAAAAAATATATAATTTGCGTAACATCAGATATTAAATAAAATCATCAATTGTGTCATTATTTTTTTTTGGCATTGTGCATAATTGCCAACTGCAAACTATTGACTGCTGACTGCCCACTGCCCACTTTTTAAAATTTCCCTTTTGTCGTAAGATAATCGATTTTTGCTTTTACCAATTGAATTTTATGAGATTCCATATTGACTTTTGCCTGCGATGCAGCGTTCAATTCGGTTAAATATTCGGTTGATGTAATCGTTCCATTCTCAAGTTGTGAAGCCGCCGATTTAATTATCTTCTCCCTCAAGGCAATAATTTCTTTATCCTTTACAAGCAGGTCTTGATATTTCTGAATATCAGCAATATTCTTTTCCAACAGGATTTTTATTCCCTGATTAAAAGATTCTTTTTGGGTATTCAATACCTGGCTTTGAAGATCCAATAATTGTTTTTCGTTTTTGTTTTGGTTCCAGTCCCACAAAGCCCATGTTACTTTAGCTCCAATCATATAATAAGAATCAAAGCTGTTTGAAAGCATGTTTAATCCGGGCCTGCCATAGCCTAATTGTCCAAAACCTGCGACTTTAGGCATTAGCTTGCAATC
>JBBAAT010000268.1:0-4033 GCA_041658145.1 Bacteroidales bacterium
ATTCCCTTTCCTTTTTCATTGATGTCAACGGTTTTTAATATTCTGCCGGTGTTATCGGTAAAAATAATCTGTGCAGAAGTAACATCATCAGGTATAAAGTAAGTGATGGTTGTGTTTTCTGCAAAAGGATTTGGAACGTTTTGATCAAGAACAATAGCCCTGCCGTTGGCAAGTTCCACTTCATAAATATTCAACTTGTTATTATCATTGCCGGGATTGATTTTACTTCCCATATTGCAACACCTGCTAATCATGGCTTCGAGCGTATCGAACCTCGATTCGTACCCTGCAACTACATTCTTCAAGCTGTCAATGCGCCTGTTTAGTTTGGTATCCGATGAATCCTTCGTTGCATTCATTTCTTTCATGCCCTGAATAAGAATTGGAATAAATGACTGATAACTTAAAGTTTTGTAATTTAATTCAGGTCTGATAATGTTTCCAATTGAATCTGTTTTAGCAGGGTGAACAACATTCTTAACAAGTTCTGGAAGAAAAGGCTCTACTTCTTGTGCAATAAGACCATATTGTTTGCCTGAATCTAAACCTAAATAAGAATATTCGTCCGTTTTAAATTCAAAAGTGCGAGGAGTTAATTGGTTTATTGTGGTTAAAGCATTTTGAATAGGATTAATATTTTTCTTTAAAATTGAATCGGAAGTAAAATTATCAGTTCCAGTTCTCACAACATTACCGGTAAAATAACCTGCATAATTTCCACTAGGTGGAGGTACATTTAATCCTCCTGTTGCAGGAAGCGCTTCGCCATATACTGCGTAATTTGTAGTTCCATCAGAAGCTTGAGCAAATATACCATAATTAGTACCTGTAGTAGCTAATGTTGCTGTAAATACACCTGCTCGGTTAAAAGGAGAATTGGCTGCATTACCATAAACTCCCATGTTTTGAGACGAACTCGCCCCTGTTCCATCGCCATGAATACCAATATTACTATAACCAGTACCATTCGCAAATCCATATACTCCTTCAATCTGTGCAAAAGCTTGTGAAGATGATCCCTGACCAATAATTCCGAAACATCGTCCCGCTCCATTCTGAATATTACCAACGACAGCAGATGGAGTTGACGAAGTCGAAAGAGATGAAGCATCTGTACTAAAAGTTCCTGCAAGAACTTCCGAATTATTAAAAACTGTGAGTTTAGCATCGCCTGATGTTCCAGTTCCAATTGAAATTGAATTAGTATTTGCTGCACCATTCCCTGTGAAATATATATTAAAATCATTCATTGGAATTTCTGTGTGATGCAATAATTTTCCAATGTTGCTTGCTGTACCAGCAACCTGGCCCCATTGTACATTCCCTGTAGTTGGAAAAATTGTCGCACCATTATCTGCTGTTATTGTAGCAGTTGAACCAGTTGGGCCAACAGCACCCGTAGCTCCATTAGTTCCATTAGCGCCTGTAGTGCCGGTTGCACCATTTGCACCATTTGTTCCTGTAGCACCTGTTACCCCTGTAGGTCCGGTGGGGCCATAAATGGTAGCAGTGCTACGCATAATCTGACCGGAAGGACTATAACATACATATTCGGAGCTTCCGGTGATGGATATAGTGCACCCATGCAATATAATGTAGTAACATTGTTATCTCCCAAACGCACTTGGCTACTTGCTGTTGCCATTGCATTTGCCCCTATAGCCGTGGCATTATTATAACTCGAACTATTAACATCAGCATTAAAACCTAAAGCGGTATTGTTGTTTCCTGTAATGTTGTTAAAAAGCGAATTATTTCCCACCGCCGTGTTTCGAATACCATTTGTTATTGCTGTTGGATTGTTATTATAAAGCGCATTTACGCCAATAGCCACATTGTCGCTGGTCATTACCAAGCTAGATCCATAACCTTGCTGCATCAATGCCTGATAGCCCATGGCGGTATTATTGCTTGCGGCGAAGTTGTAAAAAAGCGCCCTCACTCCGTTGGCGATATTATAGTTTCCTGTAGTGTTGTTAAAAAGCGCCTGCATTCCGTTGGCGGTATTGGCGACTCCTGTGATGTTCTTATAAAGTGCCTGATATCCATTGGCGGTATTGCTGTATCCGGTGGTGTTATAAAGGGCTTGGTATCCATTGGCGGTATTGTTCCCTCCTGTGATGTTCTTATAAAGTGCTTGGTATCCGTTGGCGGTATTGGCTGCTCCTGCGGTATTACTGTTCCCTGCTCCAATTCCTACAAAAATATTAGATGTATTTGCAGTTCCGCTTGCACCGTGATATTTCAGAACTTCATTGTCGTTAATGAAATATCCATTTGTTGCATTGGATATGTTTATATTACCATTTACATCTAACATCATTCCTGCTAATGGTGTTGTGGTGCCTATGCCGACTTGAACGTTTGAGAAGATGCCAGGAAGATCACGTCCCAAATAAATTAGACCATCCGTTGAAGAAATAGCGTTTGGTAATGGAGAATTTATTGCAACTGTATTAAGTCCAAATCTGGCTATTCCAAAGATGCGAAGACTATCTGCTACAATTTTCCCTTTTACCTCAAAAGGAAATTGAGGATTATCAGTTCCAATGCCCACTTTTACAGTAGAAATATTACCGTGTTTATCTACAGCATACAATTTATCCGGTTTTGTTTTATCCCAACTCTGGGAAAAAGCAACAGATGCAATCAAAAGTAACATGATTGCAATTACGAAAGAAAATACTTGTTTTTTCATGATTTTTTGAATTTAATGATTATTTTTTTATAATATATTTTATTTTTAATATTTATTTCAATAATATATACTCCATTCGAAAAATTTGAAACATCAATAATTTGGGGCTTGCTTATTTTATATATTTGTTTTACTAACGATCCATAAATATCGTAAATGTTGAACGAAATACCTTCTACAAATGGGGTCTCCCATGTGATGTTTATAAAATTATTTACGGGATTGGGAAAAATATTAATGCTATTAGTAATATTTAAGTCATGAACAAAATCAGGATTGTTACAAATTAATAAATCCGTAGATACACATATATCATCTACATAATAACATACATAATTGCCATTACAATTAGTATTTCCATATAATAAACTATCATTAGTATTAGCATAATCAAATAAATTCCCGATAACAATATACTGATAAGCAGAGTCGGCTATAAAAGAACCCGAAACAATTGTCCACTTAGCTGTATCAGCTATTATTTGTGATGAGAATACATGAGCAAAATTAGGTATGGGCATTTCAGGGGAATAGCATATATTAAAAGAATCAAGAGAATCGCAATATGAATGAGTTGTAAAAAGCACTCCTAATTTATTAATAGAACATGGAGAATAATCAGCTAAAGAAAACTTTACACTTACATAATATTTTGTTCCTAGGACTAACGTAGTTGATAATTTTCTACCCACCATTTCATTCCAATCATTGGGTGGGTGATAACTTATAAAGCCACAGTATGCGTTTCCTGTCGCAGCCATTTGGCTTCCAAATACATTAATAGGAACTGAAGCATGAATATCTGTTGCACACGCATTAAAATAATCAGGGCTTGATCTGAAAGGAAACCAGCCATTAGAGAGATTATTTCCACCATAGCCACTAGGGCAAGTATCATATTCCTCAAACGAGGGATTTGGAACTAAATTTTGAGCAAAACCTTTGCCGTGCCCCCATTGGATGAGAAGAATAAAAGAAAAAATTAATATTCTAATGAAAAGATTCACGATGTAAAAATATAAAATGTTTTCTGAATTGGCAAAATATTTTTAAAGAAATAATTTTCAGCAATTATTAGATCATGTATTCAGCCCGCCGGCTTGATATCCGTTGGCGGTATTGCTGCTTCCTTCGGTGTTGTAAAAAAGCGCCCTCACTCCGTTGGCGATATTATAGTTTCCTGTAGTGTTGTTAAAAAGCGCCTGCATTCCGTTGGCGGTATTGGCTGCTCCTGCGGTATTACTGTTCCCTGCTCCAATTCCTACAAAAATATTAGATGTATTTGCAGTTCCGCTTGCACCGTGATATTTCAGAACTTCATTGTCGTTAATGAAA
>JBBAAT010000269.1:0-4020 GCA_041658145.1 Bacteroidales bacterium
AAAAATAAATCGCCACAGATTCACAGATTAAACTTATGAAATATTATTCGTTTTTTTTTGTTTTCAAAGGTGCTCATGAGATTGCTTCGCTTAGTTCAGAAAAGGAATATCCGTTACAAAAAAAAACTATCAAACCTGCCGGCAGGCAGGTTATTGGGATATGTATGGAAGTTCATCGCATTTTGGGGAAGGGTTTATTGGAAATTGTTTATAAAGACGTTATTGAATATGAATTTAATGTCAAAAAATTCCATTAGATTTAATTGTCAACTTTGGCGAAAACTCATTAATAACAATCCCGCACGTGCGGGATATAATCTGTGAATCTGTGGCGAATTTTTTTATAAACTTAATACACATCATAATATGAAGTATCAAAATGACATTTCAGCCATTCACTGCAGCAGGTATGAGGAAAGTTTTGCTGCCATGAATATAATAAAACAAAAGATCAATAATGTGGCATCTGTTCTCATAAAAGCAGAATATGCTGAAGAATTATCGGATAAGGTGAACAGTCTTATTAAATGCCCGGAGTACACGAATCAAAGACAAGATTGCATTAATTGCCGCATGATTGCGAATTTACATAAGAGATCAGCAGAAATTATAATCAAAGCTAAAAGTCTTTCCCGATAATGAAGACACTGATCTACGTTCCCATCATACATTCAAGTGCCGACATGGGCTCAATGGGGAAAGAACTTAATAAAAAAGGCATTTCCGAATTTGGAGAAGATGTGTGGAAAACACACATTAATACTGTGAATGGTTTCTGGGAGGCAATTGAACACTATTTTAAAACCATTGATATTTATATTAAGGGAATAAAAATATATCAGGACGGAATGTTTGTAGATGGTGAATTTGCTATGAAAATCGTTGAGGAAAGTATTAAATTAGGAAGTAAGAATTATGAAATTGTTTTAAATCTTATTAACAGGGGAGCCATACTAATCAAGACAGAAGATTTTAAATTGGTTAAAGAAGAATACGATGGACTTCAGTCTATAATAAAATCAAAAAATAATATTGAAAAACTCATCTTACTGCTCAAATATAAAATTTCAAAACCCCGATTGCTGAATAGAAGGGATAAGTATATAGCCGGCAGGATAGCTGAAACCCTTGGCCCTTATGAAACAGGGATCCTTTTTATCGGAGCCTATCACAACATCATAAAAAGATTACCCAAAGATATTACCGTTGTTGAATTAAAAGAAATTGCAAAAATCCGTGAATACCAGAAAGGAATTAGATTTTATGGTAAGGTGAAATCACAACGATTAGAACAACTTACTCAATATATGATTAAACGATAATTTGTAACCACACATCCGATAAAAAAATAAATAGAACGCTGATAACGCTGATGATTATGATGAACACAGATAAAATAAAAGGCATTGCTAATTTGGCATAGATTTTTAGATTGCTTCGGTCGTTCCTTCCTCGCAATGACGAGCTTTTCGTGCGTCATTGCGAACAAAGTGAAGCAATCTCTATACTTATTTAGCAATACCAAATAAAATCATATTTAATCTTAAGCAACTTAGCGAAGCGATCTCACGAACACCTTTAAAATCAATAAATATTGTGAGTAATCTGCGTCATCAGCGTTCTATTCCATTGCCTGAGTAGTTACGATGATTTTAGAGTGAATCATGGAAAAATTAAACAAGACAATACTGTTCGTTGAGGACGAATCAATAACTGCGATGATGCAGGCAAAGTCTCTGGCAAATGAAGGCTTTACAGTTATCGGCGCTAATACCGGTGAAAAGGCAATTGAAGTTGTTCGCAGCGGCGGAAAGATTGATTTAATCCTCATGGACATTGAGCTGGGCGGTGGGATTGACGGTACGCAGGCAGCTAAGGAAATACTGAAAGACTATGATATACCGGTATTGTTTTTATCATCACATACAGAAAAGGATATTGTTGATAAGATTGAAAAAATTACTTCTTATGGATACGTGGTTAAAAATACGGGAATTGCAGTACTGACCGCCTCAATTAAGATGGCTTTTAAACTGCATCAAGCCCATAAGGAACTAAAAGAAAAAGATGCGTTGGTTCGGGAAAGCGAGGAGCGGTTCCGCCGCATTACAAACGCAATGGTCGATGCGGTAACAGAAACTGATCTCTCAGGAATCTATCGTTATGTCAGTCCCTCAAACACAAAAATATTTGGTTATGAGTCGGAAGAAATGCTGGGCAAATCCTGTTTCGATTTTTTTCATCCGGATGATGTGGATCCCTCAATGGATGTTTTTATTGAAAGTATAAATGCCAGAAGTTCATGCAAAGTGGAGTTCCGTTTCAGGCATGCCGATGGGCATTACTTATGGATTGAGTGCAATGGCAACATTATACTCAATGATAAAGGAGTAGTTGACGGCATAGTTTTCAATAGTCGAAACATCACCGAACGCAAGCAGGCAGAGGAGGCGCTACGTAAATGGGCTTATATTTTTGAGCACGCCGAATGGGGTGTTATTGTTGAAAGTACCGATGGGAAAATACTTGAATTAATGAATCCTGCTTTTGCAAAAATGCATGGATATACTGTAGAGGAACTTACGGGTAAATCCGTTTTAGATGTATTTGCGCCTGAAGTCCGGGCTGAACTGCCTGAACAATTTCGTATCATAAACGAAAGCGGGCACCATGTTTTTGAGTCCAGCCATATTCGTAAAGACGGGTCTGTTTTTCCCGTCCGGATAGACTCGACTGCAATCAAAGACGATTCGGGTAATATATTGTATCGTGCCTCAAATGTCCAAGACATCACCGATCGCCTGTCTGCCGAACAGGCAGGCAAAAAAGCAGAAAATGCACGGAAAGAAAGCGAAGAAAAATATGGCCGCTTATTCGATAATATGTTGAATGGTTTTATTCTTCATGAAATAATTTCCGATGAAAATGGCGCTCCTGTTGATTATAAATATTTAGAAATAAACCCGGCAGGTGAAAAGGTTTTGGGATTAAAAAGAGAAGATATTATTGGGAAAACATTTTCTCAATTAAATCCGGATGCTGAGAATTTACTGATAAATCAATATGCCCAGGTCGCTTCCTTCGGAACACATTTTGAATCCGAATTTTTCGATGAAAAAAATAATAAATATTTCAGAATTTCAACATTTTCACCTAAACGCGGACAATTTGCAACCATATTTGAAGATATCAGTGAACAAAAACAAGCAGCAGAAAAAAGTAAAAAATATACGGAACAACTTGAAGAATTAAACGCTACAAAAGAAAAGTTTATGTCGTTGTTAATCAAATATAGTTAAAGCCCAATCTATTTATTTGAGTTAGAGAAACTGTTTTGAATTTATATATTAATGATTTTTACTGCTTATTTTTAAAAGTCACTCAGAGCCGTCCCTCATCCTGAGGAGCGAAGCGTCTCGAAGGACGGGACGTGTCGAAGAGTGGCTATTCGGTCGACTTCCCTGCCTGAACTGCCGTTACGGCAGGCAGGGACTCGCTTCTCCTTCAACTAATGTTTCAGGATAATCGGCTCTGCCTGACCTCATAAATCTGTCGTTTTTGAAACTTTGAAAAATTCAAAACAGTTTCAGAGAAAATCGTTTGCAGTTTTAAAATAAAATATTATTTATACAGCATCAAAGCAAGTAACCCACAACAATCCCGACAAGGCGGGATGAAGCAATCTAATCATTGCGGATCAACAGATTATTCACAAATTATTTTATTTTTAAAGGTGTTCATTAGATCGCTTCGCTAAGTTGCTTCGTCGTTCGCCGCGGCGAACTCCCTGCCTCGCCGCCTGCCTGTCCGGTAGCAGCTGGCAGGTTTATCCCGTTTGCAGTATACCTTATTGTTTCCCGCCTGTTTGTATATGAAAAAACAGGGTAAATATAATTTTGATGTGCTGGGTTTCAAAAGCAATTAAAATCAAACTATTAAGTATAATCCCTGCCTGACTGCATCATGCAGGCAGGGAAGCGTAAATCGTAAATGTCACTCAGAGCCAGCCATTGCGTGAGC
>JBBAAT010000270.1:0-4002 GCA_041658145.1 Bacteroidales bacterium
AGGATTGCGCTCGGGTTTTTTAAACACCATTGCGAAAATCGGCAACACAAAGAGCCTACTACAAAGTACGTACTCTTTCGTTAGCTAAGGAAATTAATTTCGTTCGGGAAATAAGGAGGATTGTGCACAACGATTAAGATTTGATCGCAGTTCGCAAACATAAGTCCCTATATGTTTTTTTGAGGCATCCCATATTTCATAATGTAATCCTTCCGAAAGCCTTTTGTTCACAAGCGTTTTCACCACCCTTCCTGTCATGTCATAAATTTTCAGAGTAACATTTGATGGTTTGGAAATCCGGGCAATAAGAGTTGATGAAAAAATAGTTAAAGTGAAAATATAAACAAACAGTTTTCTCACGATAATGCTTATATAGAATATTATTTGTAAAGTTAAATAAAATAACTGAAAGGGGTAAAATCATAATTTATATACAAACTCTAATTATATTTGTGCTTGCAAGCAAACAAACCGTTAATCACTATATAAATTTAATTTATACCATAATGCCTATTTCTCATGAATTTCAATACTGCAAACCGGCAAACCTTGATGAAGTCCTGAAAACACTGGCAGAATACGGTAATTCAGCGTATATCCTTGCAGGCGGCACCGATCTGGTTGTGAAGATCAAAGAAGGGATGGAAGAACCACAAATAGTTATTGATATCAAAGGAATTGAAGCGCTGAAAAAAATTGAACAGAAAGGAAACATGTTGCATATCGGGGCTTCCGTTACTTTCACCGATTTGATAAATTCAGAAATTATTAAAACTAAATTGCCGTTGATTTGGGAAGCTTCCAAAACGGTGGCTTCCGTTGGCATACGCAACAGGGCGACAATTGTCGGGAATATTTGCTCCGCAGTCCCTTCGCTTGATTCCGGACCTGCCTTGTTGAACTACGAAGCTATTGTTTGCCTGAAAAGTTCAAAGGGTGAGCGGAACACGCCTATTAGCCAATGGTTTATAGGTCCTAAAAAAACCACACGAAATGTTGATGAAATGGTAACTGAGATCATTGTTCCCATTCCACACGAAAAACATGCAGTCTATTATGGAAAACTAGGCCGTTACTCAGGCGAAGATTTGGCACAGGCAGGAATTGGTATTATTGGATTTGCAAACAAAAAATACCATATTTCTTTTTGCGCTGTCGGTCCTGTACCTGAAAGATCGGAGAAACTGGAAGCCTTGCTGAATGGCAAAGAAGTCAATAATAAACTAATAGAAAAAGCTAAAAAAATGATCGAAGAAGAAATATCACCCATTACCGACATCAGAGCTACTAAGGAGTACAGAATGCACATAATAAAGGTGATGTTTGAACGGGGACTTAAAAAAGTTAATGAAAATTTGAAAAACAATTAGTGTTGTGTTAAGAGTGATATGTCAATAGATTGCTTCGTCGTACCTCCTCGCAATGACGTCATTGCGAAGCCGACGAAGGAGGGTGAAGCAATCTTAGTGCGTAGAAATAAGTTTAACATAACATTAGTTTCTCGTTTTAAAACGAAAAATAAGTATTAATTTGTCATTTTCGAACGAAATATCTATAAACAAATTTTATAAATTTATATTCGAAATAAGCATCCGACAAGTAATTGCTATCGTTAGCATATATTAACAAGAGTAAATCTTCAAAAATGGAAAAGATAACTTTCAAATTAAATAACGAAAAAAGAACTGTAGATGTTGAACCTAACGACATACTTCTGGATGTATTACGTGACAAACTCGGCATGAAAAGCCCAAAATGCGGTTGCGACCGCGGGGATTGCGGCGCATGTGCCGTATTTCTTAATGGTAAAGGAGTTCGCAGCTGCCTCATTCTTGCTATTGAAGTTGAAGGACTCGAAGTAACAACAATTGAGGGTTTATCCAAAAATGACCTATCGCCCGTGCAGAAAGCTTTTGTGGATTTCAACTCTTTTCAATGCGGATTTTGTGCGCCGGGGTTTATTATTTCCGCAACAGAATTGTTAAACGAAAATCCTAATCCTACGAAGGAAGAAGTAAAAGAAGCGCTCTCAGGAAACCTGTGCAGATGCACCGGCTATATGCCGATTATGGATGCTGTTCTTAATTGTTCTGAGAAAAAGCAAGTAGTTTTAAATAGTAAAAATAAAATGAATATCCGTTTATATGCCTAATTGTTTCAATTGATTTTCTTCATTTACCCCGTCCCTAAAGGGTGTGAAGAAAATCAATTTGCTCCCTTTAGGGTTAGGGGTAAATAAATTGATTTTCACATAATTAATTAATTTTTAGGTATTAAAGCGGATACTCATAAAATTAAAATATGGAAGAATTAAAATACGTCGGACAATCTATAACCCGAATTGATGGAATAGAAAAAATATCCGGTGCGGCTATTTTTGCCGATGATATTGACTTTGGTCCGACTTTGTTATATGCACAAATTGTTGAAAGCACAAAAGCTCATGCCTTGATTAAAAGTATAGATACCTCTGAAGCCGAAGGATTAGAAGATGTTGTAGCTGTTTTTACAGGAAAAGATTTCCCTTTTAAATTTGGTCTGTACATGAAAGATCGTTTCGTGTTTGCACAGGATCGCGTGAGGTTTATTGGTGAACAGATTGCTGCTGTTGTTGCAAGGGATCCTAAGATTGCAAAAAGAGCCTCAAAATTAATAAAAGTTGAATACGAAGAACTGCCGGAAGTACTGGATCAACTGAAAGCTATTGAAAAGGATACTATATTGCTTCATCCTGAACTTGGCGATTATTCTCATGTTCCATGGTTTTTCCCAAAAGCAAAAACAAACATCGCTCATCACCGCAAAACCCGTAAAGGTGATACTAAAAATGGCTTTGCAGAAGCCGATTATGTTCTGGAAGACACTTACCATGTTCCGCGTTATGCTCACTGCGCCATTGAATTTCATTCTGCAACCGGAAAAGTTGATTATTCCGGACGCCTCACGGTATGGGCATCTTCGCAATCACCAAATACACAAAGACATTTATTTGCGGAAGCATTATCATCATTAGGATTTACTCACAAAAATGTCCGCGTGATAGCGCCTTATGTGGGTGGAGGATTTGGCGGAAAAGCCGGCGTAACCATGGAAATTCTGGCTGCCGCTCTTGCAACTAAACTAAAAGGATCGCCGGTAAAAATAATGTGGTCGAGAGAACAGGAATTTTACAATACATATCAAAGGCTTGGAGTTGTTGCAAAATTAAAGATCGGCGTAAAAAATGATGGAACCATCACAGCGCTCGATCACAAACTATATTGGGATGCCGGCGCTTATGTTGAATACGGGGCAAATGTTGTAAATGCTGTCGGACTTTCAGCAACAGGACCTTACCGCGTTCCAAATCTTTCAATTGATTCTTACTGTATTTATACAAATTTACCTCCGGGCGGCCCATACAGAGGTTTCGGTTATTCCGAATTTCTCTTCGGATTAGAATCCCATATAAACCGTATCGCCAAACATCTTGGGATTGATCCTGTAGAAATCAGAAAACGCAATGCTATCAGTCAGGAAGATACTCTCCCTTATGGCGCCCGCATGAATCCAAACGGACTTATGGAATGTATAGAGAAAGTGGCAAAAGAGATAGAATGGAGTAAGAAAGAAATTTCTAAAAACCCCGATACTGTTCTCGGAAAAGGGGTTTCATTATTCTGGAAAGCCCCGGCAATGCCGCCAAATGCATCGTCTTCAGCATTTTTGAAATTTAATGAGGATGCAAGTTTGAACATTCTTATATCGGGAATGGATATCGGACAAGGCTTGTTAACCGTGATGGCCCAGATTGCCGCAGAAGTTTTGTCCATCCCGCCGCATAAGATCAGAGTTGAAACTCCCGATACTGACCGTAATCCGTACGAATGGCAGACCGTAGGCTCTCATGTTACATGGGGATGCGGTAATGCTGTTAAAAAAGCCGCCATTGATGCAAGAGACCAGATATTTGAAATAGTGGAACGCGCTATCGGACTTCCTGCAAATATGCTTTATTTGGAA
>JBBAAT010000271.1:0-3996 GCA_041658145.1 Bacteroidales bacterium
GCCAATGGATTGCTGAATTGTATAAGTTGAATTATTAATGATTTCTCTTACTGAATCATCGGGCTTTTTGAGCGTTTTTATGTTTTGGAGAATTTTAATGTACTCGATAGATGCCTTCGAAAATGTTTTGGAATCGTACATTAGCGAAGAATTTATTGGTCTTGTAATTTGAAAATTACCCGCTTTATTGTATTGATAAAATTGATAGTGATTTTCGTTTTGAGAAATAATAACAGCTTGGAGATTATCGGTAATAAAGTTCAAATATTCATTACAAAATGCAACGTAGGCTTTCAGGTCTTTGAAATTATTTTTATCTTTTGCCTTGTTAACCAATTGTTTTAATGTCATCGTATGGAACTCCTTCTTTTTAAATTTTCAAAATCATATTTTAACCATTTTTCAATAGACCAATCTTCAACCGTTTCAATCCGATTTACAGCCCATTCTAAATATTCCGGTGATAAATCGCAAGCTAACCATTTTCTTTGAAGCTGCTCGGAACAAACAGATGTTGTGCCGGAGCCACAAAAAGGGTCTAAAACTATGTCGCCAACATTTGAAGAAGCAAGTATTATTTTTCTTAAAAGCTCTTCTGGCTTTTGTGTAGGGTGAGGCGTTTTTTCATGCATACCATTGCAGGTAGTTGGAATTTCTAAAACATCTTTAGGTTTTGCTCCCAATGGATTTGGCTCCCAGATATGATCTGCATTATTTCCATTACTGTATTGACTTGTCTCCGCTTGCGGATGACTTGGATATTTTAAAGTGTGTTCACCATAAGGGATTCGAATGTCGTCAATATTTAATTTGAATTCTTTTGACTTTCTTAAATGTAAAATACTTTCATGACTTCTGCCCCAATCGTTACCAAGATTCGCTTTATTTTTATAATGCCAAATGATCCAACGGCAGGATTTAAAATATTTGGATGCAGGGTGTTTTAAATCTGCTAATATTTCGGAAAATCCACAAACGTAAAGAGTGCCGGAAGGTTTTAAAATTCTTGATGCTTGCTCAATCCACAGCATTGACCATTTTATGTATTCTTCCTGACTTTCAAAACTGTCCCAATCGGCTTTTTTAATATTATATGGTGGGTCTGCAAAAATCAAATCTACACTTTCGTTTTTTAAAGAGTTTAGCCATTCAATGCTATTTCCTTTATAAAGCGCTCCGTTAGGGTGTTTGTAAAAAACAACCAGTTTATCTTCGCTATTCTTTATATCTGTGTTAAGTTTTTCTCCTTTTAATTGCAGATGTCCGAAAAACGTTGGTAGATCTTTATTTCTTGCTAATGTAGTTCCCATTATCGTATATTTTTATATATGCTAAACAATAGCTACTCGTTTATACTCTGCCCTGCCGCTACTTTTTTTACAACATTATAGATATCTATTTCGGCTCCCTCCGTATAGGTTACATGCTGCCATACAACATTACCGTTACCATCAACAACAAAAGTATGAGGAATCTGGTTAATATTTAAAGCCCTGTAAAGATCTTTATTCGTATCTAAATAAACATCATAATCCCAGTTCTTGCCGTTAACAAAAGGTTTTACTTTATCCACACTCTTTGCATCATCAATTGAAACAGCTACTAATTTAACTCCTGTTTCTTCCTGCCACTCGGGGTAAACTTCCTGAATGGCTTTTAGTTCCTTTAGGCAGTTGGTGCACCACATAGCCCAAAAACTTATGATTATCGGCTTTCCATTATTTGAAAACTGTGAGGCGTTAAAGGTAGCGCCATCCAATGTTTTCACATTGACAGAAGGTAATTGAAATTTTTTGGCTGACGATTTTGTTTTAGTGGTATCCTGACAAAATACGATGGATGTTCCCAGAAAGAATAGTGCGATAAATAAAATTATTTTTTTCATAGTGCTGATATTAAAAAAGCCAGCAACAGAGAACAAATGTTGTTCCATATCGCTGACTTTTTTATAAAAAAATAACCTACTTAACAATCGTTAATTTTTGAGTAAATTTCTGATCGCCTACAATTGCATTAAGATAATATACTCCTTGGCTTAAATCGTTTGCAATAATAGTTACTGTGTGTGTTCCCGCTCCATAAGCGGTTTCATCGATTGATAAAACTTTTTCTCCAATAAGGTTATATACGCCAAATGAAACGTTTTCAGTTTTTGCTATTGAAAATTCAACATTCGTATTGTTGCTGAAAGGATTGGGATAAACACTTAAATAATTAACGGAATTTATAATTTCATTTACTCCTGCTGACTTAGAAATATTAATATCATCAACATACAGGTTATTACCATAATTGCTGGTACCTTTAAGCTTTAAGAATACTTCCGGCTGACCTGCATATGTATTTATATTAACAACATCCGTTCTCCACTGTGACGCTGTGGGGACAAATGGTGATGTAGTATCAGGAGCTGTTTTAAGAGCGGTACCCGCTTTGTCGTAAATGCTCGTCCAGTTGGTTCCGCAATTGGTAGAGGCATATATTTGCAATCTGTCGTTAGTTGTTCCATCATATCGGGCATAAGCAACAGAAAAACTCAATGATACGGTATCATAAGAAGAAAGATTAATAGCAGGCAGAATCATTTCGTCATAGCCGGATTGAATATTGTAAAAAAGGATTTTTGCAGAAGCAGAGCTGTTTCCAAAACCACCAGCGGTAGTTGTTCTGAACCATGTATAATCATTCCCCGGGTTGTTGATCAGCCAGTTTGCCGGAGGAAAAGTTGTGTTTTGAAATCCTTCCACTATTGGAGGATTTACAACAGTGGTAGTGATATTGAAAGGTGATGTTTTTTTATTATTGTTCGGATAAAAATCTGCTGGTAAACCGTTCGGATGTCCTACCCATGCATAAAATGTGTGAGACCCTATACCGGCATGCTGTTGAGGGAGAGTAATATTTGCCGTAGCATTCTGCCAGTAAATAGTAGCCGATGTCAATGTTGTGCTTTTGTAGTTTTTCAAAGTAACTGCAGGTGTGAATGTGGTATCGCATGTTAAAATTGGAACATTAGTCATTGCAGACAAGCCGGCATCTAAATTAGCATCTCCTGTAAGCGTGATTTTAGTGCTGTATCCGGCTTGTTCTATCCTCTTGTCACCGTCCTGCTGAATAAACGCCACAACTTCAAGTTCTCTGAGGTCATAAATATAAGAAGGTATCGGTTGCGCGATGTTTATTACCTGAGATTGAGCGTTAGTCCATGTACCGGAGAGAGTTTGACCTTGGTCTGTTGTGTACATTTTTCTGATAACATTATAAAAATCAGTTTCGCCATTTGATCCGGGAGCAGAAGCAAAATGAATGTGATTTTCGGTTAAATTAACAAAGGCTTTTAATGCGCCATTTGCCGTAAATGCCTGAGACGCAGTAATTGTTACCTGTATAAAAATTGAATCCAGACCTGCAGAAAGGGAATGTGTTACAGCAATTGTAAAAGGACTGGGAATGGCATACGCCGTATTTAAAGCGCTCTGAGTCATCTGTCCTGAAACAGTTCCGTCTGTCCTCGAATCGGGGACACCTTGGATATCATAATAAATAACACGGGTTAGAATATCGCTGGAATATTGTGCATTCATAGGGTCAGACCCAGGCCAGGAAACCTGATGGCGGATAATAACAAATTTACCTGGATTGGCGGCTTTAAGAGTTTCATATGCCGTATTCCATGCCGGACAGTATGAGCATGATGCCTGAGTAAAATGTTCCAGCAGCACCAGTCGCTGCGATTGGGCGTTTGCATTCGCACACAGCAATATAATCAATACTGCCACTAAATTAATGTGTAATAGCTTTTTCATAAATTTCCTTTTTTTTAGTTATACAAAAATAATAATATAAATTAATATACATCCCAAAAGTCGCAAACAAATGTACAGAACAATAAGACATACGATGCAGGCAGCCTGTCACTTTATTTACTTAATTAAAATATCGTCTTTATAAATAAAATTGCCGCGCAAAGTTCCATCTGCCGCCCAAGCCGTGGCT
>JBBAAT010000272.1:0-3994 GCA_041658145.1 Bacteroidales bacterium
AAAAAGCACAAACGTGATTCCTTGTGATCAACATAGTTAATAAACTTGTTTAGCCCTCGCTGTTTTACGTTTGTACTTTTGTGTTTTTAGATTGTTAAAATTATTAATTTTGCAAAGATATGAGCCCACGCAATGGCTGGCTCTGAGTGACACAAACAAATATAATAATATGCGTAACATCAGTTCGTAAGATATGCAATACGAAATCAAACCCGTTGGAAAGCTCACCATAGGACTAAAAGAACTCTGGGACTTCCGCGAACTGTTTTACTTTTTCACCTGGCGTGATATTAAAGTAAAATACAAGCAAACTGTACTTGGTATTTTATGGGCAATCTTACAGCCATTTTTACTGATGGTGGTGTTTTCACTTTTTTTCGGATACGCGCTTAATGTCCCATCCGATAATATTCCTTATCCCATCTTTGCCTTTTCCGGACTAATGCTCTGGACTATTTTTTCTTCGGGCTTATCAAACGCATCACAGAGTATGGTTGCCAATTCGGGTATCATCAAAAAAATATACTTTCCGCGTTTAATAATTCCTATGTCGGCAATTCTTGTTGCCTTATTTGATTTCATTATGGCTTTTATGGTTTATACAGGGCTGCTGGTATATTACCAATTCGGCATCAACCCATTAATCCTGTTATATTTGCCCCTGAGTATTCTGATTATTGTTCTCGCCACCTTCGGCATCGGAACTTTTATCGCAGCGCTGAGTGTAAAATACCGCGACTTCCGCTATGTGATTCCCTTCCTGATCCAGTTCTTATTTTTTCTTACCCCTGTGATTTATCCTGTTTCAATCATTAAATACGAATGGGCAAAACAATTGCTGTCGCTCAATCCAATGGTAGGGGCAATTGATTTGGTGCGCTCTACAATAGTTGGCAACGAGTTAAACTGGCAATATGTTATGACAAGCATTTTTGTTTCTTTTATTTTATTTTTTGCGGGACTGTTTTACTTCAGAAAAACGGAGTATTACTTTGCTGATTTGGCTTAAATGAAACCTATACTTGAAATACAAAACATATCAAAAAAAAATCGTATCCGTCACGAAAAGCAACCATATTTATTTTTTTGAAATCAGATGAATAATTTTTTAAAATTAATAAGCAAAGGGGAATCAGAAATTGTTGAGTTTAAAACTAACTTCAATATCGAAACAATTGAAACGTTGGTTGCATTTGCCAATTCAAAAGGAGGGTCTGTTTTTATAGGGGTTAATGATAAGTCGAAAGTTGTGGGGGTAAATGCAAACAGCGAAAACATTCAAAATTGGTTAAATGAAATTAAAAACAAAACCATTCCATCAATTATTCCGGATGTTGAAGAAGTTGAAATAAAGAATAAAAAAATAATTATTTTATCTATAAAAGAATACCCGATAAAACCAATTGCCTTACAGGGAAGATATTATAAACGGCAAAAGAATTCCAATCATCAATTATCATTAAAGCAAATTTCAGATTTATATCTGCAAACATTTAACACAAGTTGGGATTTTTATATTGATGAACATCACAGCCTTGATGATATTTCGATTGAAAAAATCGAAAAGTTAATCATTACCCTTAATCAAAGAGAATATTCTATAAAAGAAAGCCCATTGGAGTTTCTTAAAAAGCTGGAGTTAATAAAGAATGGAAAGCCTACCAAAGCAAGTTTTTTGCTTTTTATGAAAAATTCTTCTGTTATAACAACTATTGAGTTAGGTCGATTTCAAACGCATACTGTTATTAAAGATAGTCACCGGCTTCAAACGGATGTGCTGACTGAAGTTGATGGGGTAATGGATTTTATCAAGAAACATATTAATAAAGAAATTATAATTACTGAAAACATACAAAATACGCAAAAATGGCAATATCCACTTGATGCACTGAGAGAGCTCACCTTAAATATGATTATTCATCGTGATTACAGCAGTGCAGTTGATTCAATAGTTAAAATTTTTGATGACCGTATCGAATTTTTTAATCCGGGAAAGTTTCCTGATAATATTACAATTGAAAAATTATTTTCAAATAACTACATCTCTACACCCCGAAATAAACTTATTACAAATATTTGTAAGGATTTAGGATGGATTGAAAAATATGGAACCGGTTTTGGCAGAGTTTGCCAATTATTAAAAGCCCATGGCTTACCTTTACCGTCTGTTGATGAAGTTGGTGCAGGAATAAGGGTTACAGTTTTTGGACCAACTGATAATGTCGGGAAAGCTGTCGTAGAAAATGTCGTAGAAAATGTCGTAGAAAATGTCGTAGAAAAAAACATAGAAAACGAACAAAAGTTAATGGTTTTATTAAAAGAAAACAATACTTTATCTGCTAAAGAAATTGCAGTTAAATTATTTATGAATGAACGAACGGTTCAAAGATACCTTAAGAAATTACAAGACAAGGGAATAATAAAAAGAGTTGGCCCAGATAAAGGTGGATACTGGGAGGTGCAAAATGCCTAACCCCATTCTTGAAATAAAAGGCATCTCCAAAAAGTTTCGCATACAGCGCGGGCACACTCCTTATTTGAGTTTGAGGGAGAGTGTTACGGGTTTTTTTAAATCTCCCTTCTCTTTGGAAAGGGCCGGGGGCGGGCTTGAGGATTTCTGGGCTCTGAAAAACATTTCTTTTGATGTTTATCCCGGAGAAAGCATAGGCATCATAGGAAAAAACGGAGCGGGAAAATCAACTTTACTGAAAATACTTTCCAAAATTACTCCACCTACAGAAGGGAAAATAATTTCGAGAGGCAGGATTGCCAGTTTGCTGGAAGTTGGAACCGGCTTTCACCACGAGTTATCGGGGAGAGAAAATATTTTTCTGAACGGCTCCATTCTCGGAATGAAACGAAAAGAAATTTTTGCAAAGTTTGACGAAATTGTTGATTTTAGCGGTGTAGAAAAATTCTTAGATACTCCGATAAAACATTATTCCACCGGGATGCAATTGCGGCTGGCGTTTGCAGTTGCCGCATTTTTAGAGCCGGAAATTTTATTGATTGATGAAGTGCTGGCTGTGGGAGATGCGGAGTTTCAAAGAAAATGTATTGGCAAAATGGATGAGGTGAGTAAAAGCGGAAGAACAGTGCTGTTTGTGAGTCATAATCTATCCCAAGTGCAATCATTGTGTAGAATGGGCATTTTATTAGATAAGGGAAAGATCCTGCACAATGGAGAAATGAATACAGTAATTGCTCACTATCTGACCAATGGAGAAATAAAACATTTTGTTGATGTAAAAAATTTTCCAAGGATTGGGGTTAAGAATGATGATTTTCAAATTGAAACATTGGGAATCAATAAAGGAAATCCGATTTATGAAAATGAAACTGTAACACTTGAAATATCTTTCCAAAATAAACAACCGGTAAAAGAATTAGTGCTTGGCTTTTCTATTTCGGATATGCTCAATAACATCATTATTGAATGCAGGTCAACTGCGTCATATAAAGAATACAATCTTTCTGTTTCGGTAAAGAAAAAAATTACTGTTACATTTAATCCAAAACTTAAAGCGGGGATATATAATCTTAACTTGGGAGCAAGATGTGCAAAAGGTATGCTTGAGTATGTACCCTCTGTAGCAACAATTGAAATTATTCCTAAACAAGAAAAAGCAGAAGAATGGAATAAACGCAGCGAAGGATTGCTTATTACAGATTCTCATTGGGAAATATAAAAAGGAATATGATGATTCAATCTCGTTTTGCAACCAAAGAGGAAATTTTTTGTGATGAATTTAATGCTATCAATGGGCATCTTATTGAAATCAACAAAAAATTTAATCTTAGCTATCATTCGGAAATAAATGAACAACGCTTCCCATGGAGCAAAGGTTTATTTGATCAGCCTTCTGTATATGTTTCGCGAATGTGGGAATATCCATTCGCAATATTATCAGCAGAACTTCAACGAGGAATGAAGTGTGCTGATGTTGGCTGCGGAACTTCTCCTTTCACCATTTATCTTGCTGAAGTGACAGGC
>JBBAAT010000273.1:0-3968 GCA_041658145.1 Bacteroidales bacterium
GTAGGAGTATGCCCGAAAATTATAGTATAATTTTCCAAAGCTTTATTATTGTAAAATTCGCTTCGGATGTTCAGCAAATCGTCTGCTGATTGGTGTTTCAGAATTTCTTCCACAGATTTCTTTTCAAATTTTTCGTCCATTCTTATTCCGGCATGGCAAAGAATATATTTGTCAATTATCAAATAATACGGGCATTTTCTGAGAAATTTTATAATTGAAATTTGTTTTTCACGCGGTAATTTCTGAAATTGCTTTAGAGTAATATTTCCGCCATTTTGCATCCACACCTGCTTTGCTTCTATAAGTTCATACGGATACATCTTACGCTGCAAATACGCATCATGCCAGCAAAGCATCCAGTATTCATGATTGCCCATAAGCAGATGCATGTTGGGTTTATTCATGATGTATTCAAGAGTTTCAATCGGCTTATCTCCGCGGTCGATAACATCACCTATTATATACAACTCATCATTATCAGAAAAATTAATCTTTTCCAATAAAAGAAGAAATTTGTCAAACATGCCGTGAATGTCGGAGATGGCGTATTTCATGTTTTATGTTGATGCCATTTGCGTGATATCTCATCAAAGGTAAAAATAAAATATGGATAGATTAACTGATTCCATTCATAATGGAACCAAATTTGGCAAAATATTGGTTACATTATTCAGCAAACTTTTTAAAATCGAAACTTTTGATATATGAGGCAAATGTTTTGATTTTCTGAATATCGTTTTTATCAAATAACATATGTTCGCAATCATAGGTTTTTCGGGTATCTAACTTTCTTTCGACCGCTGCTTTCAGTGAGGATTTTTTTAACCGGGCGGCAGTTTTAATTTTGCATTTGTCAGCAAGATAAGCGAAATTTGAAGAATTAATAGATTTATATTTTATTACGCTTATTTTTACAAACTGATAATATTAGTGTCTTATCAGTAAAATTCTAACCAATTTTGGCAAAATATTTTAGTTTTATATGATTTGTAAGTTCATTTAAAATTTGACATTTAAAATTCTGCTTTATGCAGGTTGGGGTTTCAGAAACCAATATGAAAAACAAGACATTCGAAATATTACTGATCATTTTATTAGTTGATATTTTACTCGTTGGAGTCTCTTTTACTCCCGAAATAATCGTTCCCTTTCCGTGCAGCAACGGACTGAAGATAAAGGTAATTGATTATTACACGCTCTCCGATTTTAGTTATAAAAATAACAACGAAAAAGCCGACAGCCTTATCAATGCCTACCTTGCAAATGATTCAATTAATTACGGAAAACTACACCGGGCTTCACTTTCAAGGCTATGCCCAAAGATTAAAAACAATTTTCTTGTCAACCCCGAAAACAAGGGAAATTATGCGCTCGATGATTTTTTTCTGGCACTGCTTAAAGAAAAAGATGCAAGCCTGGTTCGTGTTGCTCACTATGGTGATTCGCAGTTGGAAGGTGACAGGATCACATGTTATCTAAGGACTAATTTTCAGAGCAAATTCGGAGGTAGCGGCGTAGGCTTTGTCCCATTTAATGATATTGCTGATAATGTTAACCTGGTGCGCTATTCAAGTCCCAACTGGATCCGGTATACTGTTTTTCACAACAGGTATGGCTGTGGGTATTATGGTCTTTCAGGAAATGTATATAAATTTTTTAAGTATGTTTTTGCAAAAAGCAATAACGATACTCTTGGGGACAAGGAAGAAAACACGTCTGCAACAAAAATCAATACACAGACTGTATTTAATAATGCTACAGTGAATATTACACTTTACCCGTATGTCAGGTACAGCAAAGCCTCGTTGATGTATGGCCGTTCATCGACAAAATGCCTGATGAATGTTTATAACCAGGCAAATAATGAAAAAATCCTGACGGACACATTAAATCCTTCGGAAGGTTTTACGTTACATCAACTTGTATTTTCTCCATCGGTAAGAAGTTTTACGTTGGAATTTTCAGGAGATATCAGCCCTGATTTTTACGGATTGCTGATAGACGGGATAAATGGCGTGCAGATTGATAATTATGCGATCCGTGGGCATTCAGGAGACGGCTTATTGCTAATAAATCCCGATTATCTGGCAACACAACTTAAGAAACTCAATGTACGGCTTGTGATATTTCAATATGGCGACAACGTGGTTCCTTGTGTAAACACCGATAAGGGGTGCGAAGAATTGGAAGATATGTATTACAGCATATTTACACGGTTTAAAAATATTGTACCCGATATCAGCATCCTGGTGATCGGAGCGGGCGATATGGCTGCCATGTATAATGGTGCATATTATTCATATCAATACATCCCGAAGATCAGGGATGCTCAGAAAAATGCTGCACTTAAAGCCGGATGTGCATTCTGGGATTTGTTTGAAGTAATGGGTGGCGCTAATTCCATTCTCACCTGGACGAATAAAGGTCTTGCTTCGCACGATGGACATTTTACTAATAATGGACAAAAGGTCATCGGGAACGAATTATTCAACGCTCTGATGATAGAATTTAATCAATATAAATTCAGACAAAGAGAAAAAGATAATTTATGAAACATGGAATGCTGAAAAAAAGTTTTATGTTTTATTTAGCTGGCTTCATTTTGCTATGTGGTTTCTGCGCTTTTACAGGAGTTACATCCATGCAATTATATGAAAAAAAGTATAATTCCGATTCAATAACTTACCCTCAGTATATTAAGCGCCTGATCACGTATAACAAGATTTATCCCTTTATCCGTTACAATCAGAATTACATTGAATGGAATGATTATTCATCAATAGGCAGCCTGTTTGACAAAATAAAACAAACATCTTCGCGCAAGTTGAAAGTGTTGCACATCGGCGATTCGCATGTGCAGGCTGATATTTTTACCGGTTATATCCGAAACGAGATGCAGAGCATTATGGATGTCGGTGGAAGGGGTTTTGTTTTTCCGTATGCCGCAGCAGCAACACATGCCGCTTACGATTATAAAACATCATGCAAAGGTGAATGGGATTATTCCAGGAATGTTCAGCCTTTGCCTGCGTACGATATGGGGATCACGGGAGCAACAATACATACTGAAGATAGTTCTGCCAGTTTCAAGCTGATATTCAATAAATGGGCGTTGAAAAGCAATTGTAATGTGTTGAAGTTATACTGTAAACGTTCGTCCGAAAGTTTTGACCTGAAGCTAAAAGCTTCCGGCCTCAGTGCGCCTTTGTATATTGATTGCAGTGCTTTTAATGACAGACTGTATATAGAAATTAAACTCCCTGCCGCAAGCGATACCATCGAGTTCTTTGTGAATAAAACCGACTCTGTTCAGAATTATTTTGAGTGCTATGGATTGCTTCTGGAAACGAGCGAGGACAAAGGCGTGTTGTATAACAGTGTTGGAATAAACAGCGCCGGACTTAAAAGTATTTTGAAAGAAAATCTTTTATTGTACCAGCTTTCAGAGCTTAAACCGGATCTTGTTGTGGTAGATATTGGTTTAAATGATTTTTATAAAGTGGCTTTTAACAGTGAACAAATAGAAAAAGATCTGTCGAATATTATTGATATCATACAAAGAGCATCGCCCGATGCATCTATTATTCTTTCTGACGGACAGGACGTGTATTACCGTTATTGGGATGAAGCTAACTGTAAAACGTACGCCGCATTGATGAGAGAAATCGCATTCCGCAAAGGATGTGCTTTTTATGATTATTATTATGTGAGCGGCGGGCAATATTCTATGGTAAACTGGTTAAAGAATAAACTGGCATGTTACGACAAGGTGCATCTTACTGTTCCCGGTTATTTTTTAAGAGGAGAATTGTTTCTTAATGCCCTTTTAAATTCTTACTACATGTCGCTGATAAAGCCCGGTATGAATACGCTTATTGCAGCAAAAGATTTCCCGGATACTACGAAGATAAATGTGCAATTAGCAAATAAAAATATTCCTGAGATTATGGATACAAATGTTACTGCTT
>JBBAAT010000274.1:0-3963 GCA_041658145.1 Bacteroidales bacterium
TGCATCAGACCATGCAAAATATTTGAAAAAGATAAAAAAACTATCCCATTTTCAAAAAGACAATCCAAAAAAGAAAACTCCTGCAAACAGAGTAGCATTTTATGGGTTGAAAAACACCGGCGTCGCAGAAAATGTTGCTTACACTTTTATACAGACTACAATAAAGAATGGAAACAGCAAAGAATATATAAATTCAACTTATGCTGATGTTGCCGGCGATTTGGTGACCGGATGGGTAAATTCCCCAGAACACTATGCCAACTTAATTAACGCAGAATACTCACTCACAGGCGTTGCTGTTTCGTTTGACAAAGCAACCAAAAGAATTTATGCTGTGCAGATTTTTTCTTCGGAGAAGTAGAAACATCACCACCATTTTCATTCATATTATTTAACTGATGATACGCATATTATATATTTGTTTGTTAGTGTCACTCAGAGCCAGCCATTGCGCCTGCCTTGCCGGTAGGCAGGTGGGCTTATGAGGAAGCGGCTGTGTCGAAGAGTGGCTATGTATAGGTCGGGCTTCGACACGTCCCGAAAGGGGGACGGCTCTGCCTGACCTTTAAATTTTGTAATCATTTATAATATTTGCGTAACATCAGTTACTTAATAAAAAATTACAATTTCTTCATCAACAATTTTTTTATTTAAAAACAAATATCAATCTTTGTAGTCGTTATCAATTCCATTTTCATTTCAAAAAAAATAATTTATGTCAACAACACGAACCAAAGAAGACTGGATAAAGATCGGTCAGAAAATGATGGAAGACCGTGCAGCAGCAATTAAAGTTGCAAAGAAATGGAAATTCGATACGGTAGCCACGCATGGACTTTACACGATGAAGGAGGCCATCAGCAATAATAATGGTTCCATAATGGAACCCATTTACCTGACTACAGCACAGGCTTATGTTGACAGCGCCCACATGGAAGCGGCTCTCGCTTACGAAATGCCTACATGGTGCTATTCGCGAATTGCAAACCCTTCGGTTGGTTTTCTTGAAGATACAATTGCACTTCTTGAATCTTATGGTTCAGATATTGAAGCGAGTTGTTGTGCAACATCAAGCGGTATGTCTGCTGTGCGCACTGCTACTGATCCGTTTCTGGTGAAAAATGATTCGTTACCTCCAATGAATTTTGTTACGAGCGCAAAACTTTATGGTGGGACATTTCAGCAATTCCATGTTCGCCGTTTTCAGGAACAGGGAATAGAAGTGCGTTGGGTTTGCGACCCTACCAACCCTGAAGAATGGAAATCAAAGATAAATGAAGGTACACGATTTGTATATGGCGAATTTCCATCAAATCCGGCTGTTGCTATTTTCGACATTGAAGAAATTGCAAAACTTGCCCATAAATTCAATATTCCCCTGATAGTTGACAGCACCTGTGCATCTCCTGCATTGACAAGGCCTTTGCTTTTCGGAGCCGATATAGTAATACAATCCGGCTCAAAAGTTATCAGCACCAATGGTACTTCCATCTGTGGTATGCTAACTTCAAGAAAAAACATCGTCAGCAAAATCGGTACTGATGAAATGAAAGCTGATTTCGCAACTTGGGCAAAACTTTGGCCTTTCAGAGATAATGGACCTTCATTAAGTCCGATAAATGCAATACTCACTTTGAATGATTTACGCTCACTTCGTATGCGTATTGCCTATATGAGCGACAATGCGATGAAAATAGCACAATGGTTGGAACAACATCCGAAAGTTGAAGCAGTTCATTATCCGGGACTAAAAAGTTTTAAGGATCACGAAATTGCCAAGAAATACATGGTTCTGGCTGATTCAAATGAGAATAAATACTCGTTTATGATGGCTATTGAGATAAAAGAAAAAGCACCAATGGATTCAATAAATGCCCGGAAGTTTTATGATGCATTACAGATGATTTGGAGAGCTACAGATCTTGGTCGTTCAAAAACTGTTGCTACATTGAATGCTATATCCACCCATCAGCAGCAGGGCGAAGAAGGGAGAAGACTTGCCGAAATCAAACCTTCTACATGCCGTATATCCGTTGGCATTGAAGATCCTGATGATATAATCAAAGACATTGAACAAGCGCTGGGGAAAATATAAATGATAGAACACTGATCTACCAGCCGGCGGATTGATCTTTTGAGTATAAATAAAGAAACGAGATAAAAAAAATAATTGAAACGGTGAGGGAGCGAATCGGGGAAAAGGCGACATGGCGAATCGGAGAACCTGAAACTTATAGAAAATATATGGCTGAAAGAATCAATTCATACAGGGAACTAAGAGTTTATAAAGAAGCTTTTGCGGCTGCTATGGAAATATTCGAAATCACGAAAACGTTTCCTGCTGAAGAAAAATATTCGCTGATAGATCAAATTAGAAGATCATCAAGATCGGTTTGTTCTAACATTGGCGAGGCATGGAGAAAGAGAAGATACTCTGCTGCATTTGTCGCTAAATTGAGTGATTCCGAAACCGAAGCTTGCGAAACACAAGTGTGGCTTGAATTTTCATTATGTTGTAAATACATTGATGAAAATACTTTTACAAGGCTATACGACAAGTATGAAAAGATTTTGGGACAGATTGTCAGAATGATTAATGAACCTGAAAAATGGACAATAAAAAAGGTTTAATTCGCCCATTCACCCGTTCTCCCATTCGCCAGTTCATTGAAAATATTTTTTATCTTAACATAGAAATCAGTGTTCTATAAAAATCCATAATAAATAATAATAACTAATAAAATAACCAAATTTTTATGAAACAAAAAATTGCAATTTTAGGATTTGGCACTGTTGGCCAAGGGATCAGCGAGATTCTGCTCAACAAGAAAAACTATTTAAAAGAAAAATACAACTTCGATTTTGACATTGTTGCTGTAGGCGACTTTGTTTATGGCAATTGTTATAACCCCAATGGTCTTGACATTCCATACATGCTCGAAGAAGCAAAAGCAAAAAAGAAATTCAGCAAGGATGTTACAAATTGGGATAACATAACTCTGATCAAAGAAAGCAATGCGACTGTTCTTTGCGAACTCACTTACACCGACCTTACCACCGGCGGCCCTGCAATAGATCATGTGAGAGCAGCTCTCGAATCGGGCAAACACGTTGTAACAAGTAACAAAGGTCCTGCCGCATTGAAATATGCTGAATTCAAAGAACTCGCCGACAAAAAAGGCGTGAAGTTTTTAATTGAAGGAACTGTGGTTGCAGGCACACCGGTAATTAATCTTGCAGACGGTCCTCTTGCAGGATGCGAAATTACCAAGGTACGCGGTATCCTTAACGGAACAACCAACTACATGTTGACGGAAATGGAAAAAGGCATGGATTACAATTCCGTTTTGAAAGTTGCACAGGAACTGGGTTACGCCGAAGCAGACCCAACAGGTGATGTGGAAGGTTATGATGCACGCGGCAAAGTGACCATTCTTGCAAATATCGTGATGGGCGCACCTTTGAAGATAAATGATGTTTCCTGCAAAGGTATAACCAAGATTACTCCTGCAGATATTGAAGAAGCGAAGAAACAGGGAAAGCGTTGGAAACTTATTGGCTGTGTTGAAAAGAAAGACGGAAAAGTAACCGGCTCTGTTGCACCGGAAATGGTTGATCTTTCTCATCCTCTGGCAGGAGTGATGGGAGCAACTAATGCCCTGACTTTTACTACTGATCTTTTAGGTGATGTTACAATTGTAGGTCCCGGCGCGGGAAGAATGCCGACAGGATTCGCTATTCTCACTGACCTTCTGAGAATTAATAAGGAAATGAAATAAAAAAAATCAAAACACACACAAGGAACAAATGTCATATACTAAAAAGTGCTTATACATTGACCTTTCAAAAGGTAAGTACGAATTCAAAGAAACAGAAAAGTCTCTGATTGAAAAATATATTGGAGCAAAAGGTATGGGCTTTGCCCTGTTAGACAGGCTAAATCCTTCACCTGAGCCTCTCAGT
>JBBAAT010000275.1:0-3947 GCA_041658145.1 Bacteroidales bacterium
ATATTGTAATTGGTTCAGTTATTTTTAGCATTATAATTAGCTTGCCAATCGTGATGTATATAAATTTTTATCTAAAAAAAGATTCGTTTTTTAAAGAAGTCTGCCGTTTTTCCTATGATATTTTATTTGGCATTCCATCAATAGTTTATGGAGCTTTTGGATTTGTTGTTATGATATATTTTGGTTTAAAGACATCTTTGCTTGGAGGTATTATTACTGTCGGAATGTTAATAGTTCCTATTATGATACGTTCTATCGACGAAGTTGCACGACTTGTTCCAAAAGAATTGATTGAAGCGCCCCAAGCATTGGGTTCTACTAAATTTGAAATGATAAAAGTTGTTATAAGACAAATAATGCCTGGTATTATAACAGCTATTATGCTTTCAGTAGGCAGAGCTATCGGTGATGCAGCTACAGTTCTTTTTACTGCCGGTTATACAGACAGCATACCAACTTCTCTTAGTCAACAAACTGCAACTTTACCTCTTGCAATTTTCTTTCAACTCGGAAGTCCGATTGAGGAAGTTCAGAATAGAGCTTATGCCGCTGCTTTGATATTAACTATAATTGTCCTAATACTCAGTTTGTCGGCACGTTTTATCAATAAAAAATTATCAAAAAATAATATGTAGCTATTATGAAAAACGTTTTTGATGAGGAATTAATAGATGAGGAATTAAATATTAATCCTGAAAATATTACTCATATTGTTGCAATGAATCTAAATGTTTTCATCTACAATAATCATATTCTAAAAAACATTAATCTTGAATTACCCGATAAAAGCATCACTTGCATTATAGGACCTTCGGGATGCGGTAAAACAACTTTGCTTAGAACATTTAACCGGATGAATGACGATTCTTCTGAAGTAAGAGTTGAAGGAGAATTGTTGGTTGATGGCGAAAACATTTACAGTAAAGATGCAGAAATAATTCGCATCAGGAAAAAAATGGGTTTGCTTTCTCAGCGTCCTTGCCCGCTTCCAATGTCGATTTATGACAATGTTGCATATGGTCCGAGAATTCATGGAATAAGAAGAAAAAAGAAATTAGATAAAATAGTTGAAAAATATTTGAAAGCTGTTGGTCTTTGGGATGAAGTTTATGATAGATTGCATAGCCCGCCAACACGATTATCAATCGGTCAACAACAAAGATTATGTTTAGCAAGAGGATTAGCGGTTGAACCTGAGATTATTTTGGGCGATGAAGCTACATCAGCTCTCGACCCTGTTTCAACTATGAAAATTGAAGAACTTTTTATTAAATTAAAAAAACATTATTCAATTGTATTGGTAACTCATACTTTCAGACAAGCCAAAAGAATTGCTGATAATGTTGTTTTTATGTATCTGGGTGAAATTATTGAATTCGGTTCCACAGACCGGATATTTAATCATCCGCAAAAAGAATTAACTAAGAAATATGTATCGGGTAATTTTGGTTAATAAAAAAATACATATGTATTACAATATTTTCCCGGTAATGAGGATTTAGCGAAGTTTTCAGGAAATCAATAAGCTTGAAAAATATTAAAACAAGAATAGCCTCATTATATTAATATTTTAAAAATTAGCATGAAAAATTCACATAGTATTACTATTTAACCATAAAAAAAGGAGGAATAATATGAGTTTACTAAAAAACGATGATGATGTAAAGCTATTGGTTGATTCTTTGAATTTCAAACAAAAAGTTGAGCGCTCTCTTGCTCTTATTGAAGAAGCTTATAGTGAATACGATGACGCGCTGGTTGTAGCCAATAGTCTTGGCAAGGACTCTGTGACGGTTTGGGATCTTGCAAAAAAAGTAAATCCAAAAATAAAAGGGTTTATTATTACTACGCGTTTCAAACCTGATGGAACAATTGATTTTATGAAAGAAACAGTGAAAATGTATCCCGAACTAAAAATTTATAAAAACAATGTTGAAATACCCGAAAGACTCTATGAAACCGACCCTGATAAATGCTGTGATTTATTAAAAGTGATTCCGACAAGACAAGCGATTGAAGAAATGCATGCGAAATGCTGGGTTACCGGCTTGCGTTGCACCGAAGGAAGAACCCGTACTGATTATAAAGAAGTGGAAGAACGCGATAAAGGGCTTTTGAAATTAAATCCCATACTCATCTGGAAGGAAAGAGAAATATGGCAATACCTCGCTTTAAACAATGTGAAAATAAATCCTTTGTACAATGAAGGGTACAGATCATTAGGCTGCGCTCCCTGTTCAAACATTACAACTGATGAAAACGAGAGAGCAGGCAGATGGATAGGTACAAGCAAATGCGGCGGGGAATGCGGAATACACACGAGGCCTTTAAAGTCATTACCTTATTAAATAAGATTTTTTTCGGTTTTATAAAAATTTCATTTTGGGAATTTAGGTTTCATATATTTTTTTATGACCGTTAAATCAAATTTTCTAATCATTGGATCCACTGGCAGAAATACAGGAAAAACAGAGTTTGCCTGCAGAATAATTGAAAAACATTCAACTCAGAAAGAAATAATTGGGGTAAAAGTAATACCTGTAGATAAGAATGAAGGAAGTTGTCATAGAGGTATAGAGGGCTGTGGTTTATGCAACTCTTTAATCGGTGATTATAAAATTATTGAAGAAAAGACAATAGATTCATTTAAAGACACCTCAAGAATGCTAAAAGCAGGCGCTAAAAAAGTTTATCTATTGTTAGTGGACAAAAATTCTTTAGAAAAAGGGATTAATGCTATTTTGAGAATAATACCGAATAACGCTTTGATTGTTATAGAGTCTAATTCTATTAGAAAAGTTATAGAACCGGGATTATTTATTGTAATCAAAAAATTAATGAATGATTCAGTTAAACATAGTTGTGCTGAAGTCATTGAATTTGCAGATAAAATAATTGAATTTAATAACATGAATTGGGATTTCCATCCCGACAAAGTTTTAATACAAAATGAAAGTTGGATAATTAAGGAATAGGTTGCGCTCCATGTTCAAACATTACAACCGATGAAAATGAGAGGGCAGGCAGATGGATAGGTACAAGCAAATGCGGCGGAGAATGTGGAATACACATAAGACCTTTAAAATCATCAGCTCTTTGAATAAAAGAAATAATATCATATTGCAATAACTGTTTCTGAATTTACTTTTGAAAGGGACTTTATTATGCTAAATGATGTATAAAAAAAGAATATATTTAGATAATGCAGCTACCACGCCCCTTGATCCGCGTGTACTTGAAACCATGATGCCGTTTCTTACACAAAAATTTGGCAACGCATCAAGCATGCATTCATTAGGCACTGAAGCCAAAAACACATTAGAGATTTGCCGGCGGCAAATTTCCAATTATGTGAATGCCGGCGCAGACGAGATCATATTCACATCTAGCGGAACCGAATCGAATAACATGGCATTGAAAGGAATTGCCTTTGCCAATCGTGAAAAGGGAAATCATATCATTGTTTCAGCGATTGAACACGACTGCATTCTGAACACATGCAAATGGCTTGAAACACAAGGTTTTTACATTACTTATTTACCCGTTGATAACACAGGTATTGTGGAAATTGATAAACTGGAAAAATATATCGGACATAAAACCATCATGGTTTCTGTTATACACGCAAATAACGAAATAGGTACCATTCAACCGCTTGAAGAAATCGGGAAATTGTGTAAGGAACGAAATGTCTATTTTCATTCTGATGCTTGCCAGAGTTTTGGTAAAGTGCCTATCGACGTGCAAAAAATGAACCTTAATATGCTAACGATGAACGCTCATAAAATATATGGGCCGAAAGGGGTTGGTGCTTTGTATATAAAGAAAGAAGTAAAGATAATTCCATGGCTTCATGGCGGAGGACAAGAATTTGAGTTGCGTTCGTCCACTGAAAATATTGCAGGAATAGTTGGTTTTGCTATGGCAGCAGAATTATGTATGACTGA